>CAZBYH010000022.1:0-14881 GCA_964496155.1 uncultured Methanoculleus sp. | reverse complement strand
TGTCCTCTTCATCAAAGTATCCAGACGGTGTCAAACCACTAAGCGATACTATCGGGATATCGTGTGGTGATGTATACTGCATCCAACACCTTTGCCTCTTTTTTCATCGGTACTCTCTCACTCCCGCAAAAACCGTATTACCTGTTCCACCACTTCCGGGTTGCCGGGCAGCCGGACATGACAATAATCTGCCGGAGCACACTTCAGCATCATTGGGTCGGCCGGGAGCAGTACCACCTTAGCACCCCGGATGAAAGAATCAGTATGGGAAACAATGCCGTCCCCACGGACAGTTTTCTGCCATCCGGAGGACGAATATTCCCAGGTCTGCCCTTTAAAGAGAGGAAAGAAATCCGGGGTGGCTGTTATATTTCCGGCAACGATCACCCGGTACCTGACATCCCTGCGCAGTCCTGCCTTACGCAGCACCTCCACAAATGGCCCGGTTCTCCGGAATTCCTGAACCAGCCGGTCCTCTGCGGGATCATAGGTCCGTGGCACAAAGGTGCCGGTCAGTTGTCGCAGGATCTCCGGCCCGTGGATGGGATCATTGAAGAGTTCCGCCATCGAAGATCCGTTATTCGGCGGGCCGATGCCAATGAGCATCCGCGCCGGAATCCGGCAGGATGCCCCGTCCATCACCTCCAGCATATACCGGGCCACCGCAGCGCCCATGGAGTGGCAGACCAGATCAACCGGCCCGTGATACGCATGCTCTTCCTGCATCGTGTGAATAAAGTCCATCAGGGCAGAGCCGATCTCTTCTGCCCCTGCATCCCGCATTTCGCTGTGGTTAAAGTTCCAGCATACAAATGACTCCTCCTCTAACCGCCGGATGAGAGGTTTCCATACCCCCGGGTGGCTCTTCCACCCATGCACAAGCACCACAGGACAGCTCGGCTGCATAAGGAATATTGTCGTTTCTTAATCAAGACATCTTTGGTCAAAAAAGGGTTTTAGTGGTCGTCCCCTTTCTTCACTGTTGCAACTTCCTTTAGTTCATATGTGCCGGGCTCAACCGTGGTATTCTTCATAATATACATCGGAATTGCAAGGAACGCGATTCCCAGACAGACGATGCCGACCACGATGAGGACGGCAAGCAGGAGCATAAAGAGACCTGTTGCGATGATGCCCAGATTTGCCAGTACAAAGAGGGCGATTGCAATGATAACGGCGGCAAAAAGGATGATACCCCCTGCCCGGCGTGTTTGATTGTTTGTTTCATTCGTCATAGAACATCAGAATTTTATCTGAAATCCGCTGTTGCTGTTGCCTCCGGATGACTGGGTCGGGAAGAACGGCATCATCGCATTTGCCAGCTGCGGCAGGGTCATTGACTGAATAATTACTTTTCCCGGTCCGGTGAGTGTGGTCATAAAGAGCCCTTCCCCTCCAAACAACGCCGTCTTAATACCGCCTACTGCCTGTATGTCATAGGTGACCGATGGCTCCCATCCCACCACGTGGGCTGTTGAAACCTTGTACACCTGACCGGGTGTCAGGTCAATCTCTACAAGATCGCCTGCTGCATGCAGGAATACCATACCCTCACCCGAGAGACGCTGGAGAATGAACCCTTCACCGCCGAAGAAGGTGGAACCCAAACGCTTCTGGAATGCAATATCCCATTTTACGCCCTCTCCGGCGCAAAGGAACGCATCTTTCTGTGCAATAAACTCCTTTTTGGTAATGTCAAGGGCTGCGATCTTTCCCGGACAGTTGCCCCCGAACGAGACCAGACCCGAACCGCCGGTAGTGGTAAATTTCGTCACCATGAAGGATTCACCTGCAAGGGTCCGTTTGAGCCCTTTTAAGAGCCCACCCTCAAGTTTTGCGTCCATCCTGATGTTGCCGCTCATATACACAAGGGCACCAGCCTCGGCGTAGGCCATCTCGCCGGGTTGTATTTCCAATGTGACAAACTGGAGATTATCCCCGGTCAGTGTGTATTCCATACTGCTCTATTGTGCAAAATTGGTAAAAAAAGGTATTGTATGCATCCCCTGTCGGGGTGGGTGTGTGAGAATGGAATTCTCAGGTGTGGGTGTGCGTATGGGTATGTGTGTGAGTATGGCCCATTTCAGAACGCTTCGTATGCCCGTTGGTGGGGACCACCACCGGATGCCCGGCAACCGTTTGCACATGAACCGGCAGGCCATACACCTCTTCGATGACCTCAGGCCGGATGATTTCAGGGCCCCCCGCCTCGTAGATCGTCCCGTTTTTCAAAAGGATAAACCGGTCTGAGAACCGGATTGCAAGATTAATGTCATGCATTGTCATGACTGCAGATACCTCGTGGCCCTTCACAACCCCCTGTATCATGGAGAGGATATCGATCTGATTTTTTAAGTCCAGACTGCTTGTCGGCTCATCAAGGAGCAGAAGTCGGGGTTCCTGCACAAGGGCACGGGCAATACTCACCTTCTGGAGTTCTCCGCCGCTCATCTCATCGGTGTAGCGCAGGGAGAGAGGTTCAAGCTCCAGCATTCGAATTGCAGATTCAACAATTTTCAGGTCGGTATCCGAAACATTCCAGCCCATATGTGGCCGACGGCCGAGGAGAATGGCATCAAAGACGGTCAGACGTGCCTTTTCGCACTGCTGTGCCACGTATCCAATGCGTTGTGCCACCTCCATACGCGAGAGAGAGAGGATATTGTCTTCACCCACAAGGATAGCACCGGCCTTCGGTGCAAGAATCGCATTGATACAGCGCAGAAGAGTGGTCTTTCCGACCCCGTTTGGCCCAAGAATGGAGACCACTTCTCCCGGTTGTACGTCAAAGGATACATCATGCAGCACATCTGAACTGCGGTAGGTAAATGCAACGCCATTAATGTCAAGAATCATCGTGTACGCCCCTTTATGATGAGATACAGGAAGATCGGAGCTCCCATGAATGCGGTGAGGATGGCCACCGGCAGGATATGTGGTGCAAGTATCAGGCGGGCGGCGGTGTCGGATCCGAGCAGCAGAAGTGCTCCGCAGACAGCGGTTCCGGGGATCAGGTAGCGGTGATCATCACCGATTAACCGACGCACCATGTGAGGGCATACCAGGCCCACAAACCCGATAATGCCCAGAAACGCTACAACGATTGCAGTGACAAACGAGGCCACGAGCATCCCGACAATGCGTTCGCGACCGACATTTACCCCCAGTCCCTTTGCCGTCTCATCACCGGCATCAATGGCATTGTAGTCCCAGCGCTTCAGTACGAAGTAGATGGTGGCTAAAGCGACAACGATGGCCATTATAATGAGTTCATTCCATCCGGCCCGGCCCACATCACCAAACGTCCAGAAGACGACCGCTGCCAGCTGTACGTCCGTCGCAAAATACTGCAGAAACATCGTCCCTGCGGTAAAAAGCGAACCGATGGCAACACCTGCGAGCACCATCACCTCAGGCGATGAGGCCCGGATGCGAGAAATGCCTATGATGATGCCGGTTGCAATGAGGCAGAAGAGGAAGGCAAAGAGGGTGGTGATATACGGGTTATTAAGGGCAATCGCGTCAGCGCCGCTGCTGCGCATGGTGCCGGTTCCCAGAATGATGACTGAGAATGCGGCACCGAATGCAGCGGCATGGGAGATACCGAGGGTAAATGGTGAACCAAGCGGGTTTCTCAAAACGGACTGCATCCCTGCACCGGCGATCGCAAGGCCGGTTCCCGCCACGATCGCGGCAAGCGCCTGCGGCAACCGGATATTCCAGATGATACGGCCATAGAGGGGGTCCGGTGCCGTTCCGGTGAGCGTTCCGATAACTGACCGAATGGGAATATCAACAGCACCGACTGCAATGGAGACCACAAGCAGCACCAGAAGCGCGAGAACGCCTGCCAGGATTATGGCCACCTTTCGCCGGGTGTAGGTGATATACCCTTCCGGAATTTTACCGTCATCAAAATGCATTAGGACACTCTCCGATAGCGTTCAGGAAGAACTGAACGAAAAACCCTGTTATCTCTCGTACCGGTTGTTAGAAAAAAAGATGAATGTGTCATTCCATGCTGATCCGTTTGAATACCTGATTCTCAAAGAGATTGTCCATCTCATTAAAGACCGGTTCACCCACAAGGAATGTGTATATTTCATCTGCTTTCTTTGCCGGGTCGATGTCAGAGAATGCATCGGGGTAAAGCACGGTGCCGATGAAGTAGGCATCTGCCATCACTGAGCCCTGGTTTGCGTGATACCAGTTATACGGCAGCACACCGTAGACTTCGCCTGCCTTCACGGCGGTCATCGCGGCGTATGACGGGTCGTCTTTCAGTTCATCAATTGCTGAGGGCGTGGTCTGGAGGGTGGAAAGATCCACAAAGAGGATCTCCGGGTCAAAGGCGATGATCTTTTCCTGTGCAATAATGGCGTGGTCCGTCATGGGACCCTCAGAGAGCCCACGGGCGTTGACAAATTGGAATGGCGGATACATAGGTTGTGTTGACTTGAAACCATGTGGTCCGGCGTGGGCAATGCCACCGACAAACACCGTTTTACGGTCTTTTTCTGCAATCCCTATACTTCTCTCATTAAGGTCTTTTGTCAGCGTGTCAAAGTACGTGATCACCGCTTCGGCACGATCTTCGTTGCCCATGATGCTTCCTATCAGACGGAACGACTGATCCATCAACGCTCGGTCGTTGTTCAGGTTACCATACTGGAGGGCAACTACCGGAATGCCGGTCTTCTGCTGCAGTTGGTCAGCAACAGATGCCTCTGTGCACATGGTCTTGAATATAATCTGCGGGTTGCAGGCGACAACCTTCTCCGGGTCGTCGTTTCCGCGGAATTCACCGATCATCGGCAGGGAGGAGAACTGTGGGTTTGCAATGGCATACGGTCGTGCATCAAAGATGTTATCTTTGATCTCCATGTCATCCACTCCGACAACATAATCCTCTCCCTGCATATAGGTAAGATAGCGCAGGCAACCGGAACCGGAACAGACAACCCGTTCAGGGGAGATGGGGACACTTACCGTTCTGCCCATTCCATCGGTGATGGTCTTCATGCCCGCGGATGTATCGTCCCCTGCCGGGGATGACGGGGTGCTGGTGCAGCCCGCACAAAGGGCTACAGCGATAATCAGGCCGCATACCGCAGCCATAAACAGTCCTGGAAATTTCATATGATCACGTCACACTAATTTCAATATACGTAGCATGAATAGATGAAGGTTGTGAATTTAGTCATACTTAATTTGACTAATATAATACTAATATGATTTATCTAAGGCTAACTCGGGGACGGGATGCTGCTGATATCCGTCACCAAACGCATAAAACGGGTTGAAATACCAGGCACCCACGATATTTTCTTTGAAAGATAGGTATCCTGTCTCCTATACACCATGACGGACATGGCATCATCCGCAAAGAAAATGAGACATCTCTATATAGTTTCGCGGGAGGTAATCCTGTGTGAATCATCATGGTAGTACATGACGCCGGCACACCGGCACCCGGGTTTTGTCTTCCGAATAAAGACAATACTGAAATTTGTCTGAATATGTTTACCGGAAAATGGGTAGTCCTCTATTTCTATCCAAAAGATAACACCCCTGGATGCACAATCG
Source organism: uncultured Methanoculleus sp. (assembly GCA_964496155.1). Taxonomy (GTDB): domain Archaea; phylum Halobacteriota; class Methanomicrobia; order Methanomicrobiales; family Methanomicrobiaceae; genus Methanogenium. The sequence goes on along the minus strand of CAZBYH010000022.1, from coordinate 9,295 downwards.
AGGCAAAGGACTTTAATGAAGAATTGGAAGAATTTTCCCTGCTAAATGCAGAGGTCATAGGGATCAGTGCTGACTCCTGCACAAGTCATGCAAAGTTCGCCGGGAAACACGGTCTGAAACTTATTCTCCTCTCTGATGAATCGCACACGGTCATAGAGAAATACGGAGTATGGCAGCCAAAAAAGATCTTCGGCCGGGAAATGCTGGGTATTGTCAGGACGACCTACCTCATCGGCCCGGATGGGACCATCCGCGAAGTCTGGCCGAAAGTGCGGGTGACGGGCCATGTGGCAGCGGTAAAAAAACGGCTGGAAGAGTTGCAGGCTGCATCCGGGTGAGGTATCAGGTTCTCTATCCCAGATTGTCTTCCCGGAAAATGGAGCGGAGGGATTTGTGTTACGGCATTCCAAACGCGGATCATGACTATGTGATGAGTGTTTAGAGTGGTGACTCTGAACTTACACGGCCGCTGGAGATCACCGATCTGCTATAGGCTTCTCTACCTCTACTCTCATCAACAAAAATGGCATTAACCACTGGGAAGACAGGGATTTAGGAGAGACACAGACGCTGTACCGCCTGAAGGAGATGATACGGGAAGGTCTCAGACAGGAGCACTGGAGAGAACTGCTCCCTGTCTCCTCTCGTAGGTATGAACCCGCAACAGTTTCAGGCGCAGGAAACTCTTTCACTCACCTCTGCTGTGCTACCGTGTAGGCATCATACATCGAATAGAGCCATACAATGATACAGAGCGGGATTGCAATAAGTGTAAACCAAAAGAATGCAAGGATGCCTGCTGCAACAAAGAGCAGGATTGCTTTCAGAAACTGTCCGGTATAAAACTGTCCCAGACCGGGAATAAAGAAAGAAAGTATCAATGCCAAAAGGGGGGATGCCATATAATACAGGATTCTCTCCCAAAACGATAAATATACTGTTTTGTGTAGGGTATATGCAGAATTTGTAGAGGGTTTTGCCGATTCGAAAGCAGCAAAAGGAATAAATCTGTCTTTTTCAAATAGATCTGAATGAAAACAGGCCACGGATACATTGCTGCATTTCTTAGTGCATGCATCACCGTACTTCTCATCTTTTCCCTTGTCCTTACCGCAGGGTGCCTCCAGACCGAACCGTCACCGCCCTCCGGGAATGATGATGCCGCAGCACATGCAGAGATGCTTGAGATCCTCGGCACACTTCAGGGTGAGATCAATACCCGGCTTTTTGCACTGGACAAAACCGTGGCAGAGACAGCTGTAGAACTCTCAGATGTGGGTCTTGACGCCACATGTGCCTGCAATTATGTTCCCCTGACCACACTCCTCTATGCTGACTCCTCCGGAAAGACCGTGATCACCGTGGGAAAGGACGGGACGGTTCTCTCAGGACTGCCGGCAACAAAGACAAGCACCATCATAGGAATGGATCTGAGCAACCAGGATGTCATTCATCAGCTTTTTACCACCAGACAAGCTTTGCTGAGTGACGTCATACCGCTCGAACAGGGCGGTTATGCCTCGGTCATCGAATACCCGGTTTTCACCGGCGATGACTGTCTGGCGGGACTGGTGAGCATCGCGTTTGCACCGGACGAAATCATCAGCAAATATGCAGTCCCAGCGGTGAAAGGCACCCCATATGCCATCATGGCGGCCCAGACAGACGGACGTATCCTCTATGATGCAGACCTGGAGGAGATCGGCAAAGAGACTTTCAATGAATCTCTTTATGCGGCATTCCCGGAAATACTCACCTTTGCCCACCAATATGCCGGCAACTGGTCAGGATATGACACCTATGCATTTTATGACACCGGCTTTGGCGAAATCGTGCAAAAAGAGGCATACTGGACCACCATCGGGATGCATGGCACCGAGTGGCGGTTGATTATCATCAGGGAAATCGGAATTGCCGGGCAGTGAAAGGAACAGAGGGTATGAAAATATTCTGTGGTATCAGATACAGCCGGAGTTAGCATTGCAGCTCTGCGATGCATAGTGGTATATATCACGATTAATAATTAATAATTGGCCAGAGATTACTCAGCACCATAACCCGCTAAGAATGTATTGACATCATGGCGTGCATATCACTGGTTCGCATACTGTTTTTCCACCACAAGACAAGGTAAGATGTGTTCATTTTTTCCCTCGACACAGAAGAGAGAAATGGTGAAAGCATTCACTCGCCAGCATATGTGTGCCTCTCTTTTCTCGTGGAACAGATTCCCGTTATATCTTTCTGATTGTTTTTATCCTGTATCATTCAGCATCCTTCCGAGAGAGATGAACTGGAAAACGCTTCGTACCTCATCAGAACTGCATCATGTGCATTCTGTTGCTTTATCCAAAGCATTGATACCGGAAAACATACCATAAGAAATTGTGCCGGAACAGCGGCCGTTTCAGGAATTTCAACGGAAAGATGAATCCGCCGTAGTGTCACCCATAGGTATCCTTCTCATGGTGGGCCTTGTCGCAGTGGCAGGCCTGATCGTTGGTGTTGTCTGGTTTGGAGCATTTGACGGCATGCTCACAGAACCCGTCCTTTTTGTCGGAACAGCGGCTGCATACAATATCGGGGTCAACGACTCTTTTCAGGGCATTAAAATCGTATCCAAGGGAGGAGATGTTCTCTCCTTTCAGGACAAGACCGGGGGGAAGCCTGCATACATCACGCTGATACGCCCGGATGGGAGTCGTGCTGCGATTACCTATGCCAGTGGAACTGAGAAATTCAGCCATGGTGATACGCTCTACATCACTGCACTATCCCGGAAGAATGCTACATACCTGCTCACCAAAGAACAACCTGTTCCTAAAGGGGCCCTTGAAAACGGCAGATGGAGACTTACAATCACTGATGCCACTCTGGATGTCCCTCTCCTGTCCGTCAGTGTTTTGATCACCGGGAATGCAACAGAGGAGGAACCGTTCATCTTCATCAGCGGATTTAGTGTGGAGAGCTGGATTCGGTGGAACATAAAACCTGCATCTGCACCGGAAAACGTAAAATGGGCCACTATTACTGTGAAAGGCAACAGCGACCGTAACCGCAAATACCATCTTCAGCACAACTCAGATAACTCACGCTTTGAGTTTGCTGCAGCGACTGATAGTGGAAGTGGTAAATACGTCCTTTCAACCACGTCCCCCAAGAAAGGCGTATGGTATCATGTTGTCGGTATCTATAACCAGACCGATGGCGCCATCGCGATCTATGTCAATGGCACCCTAGAAAAATCTGATGTAGGATTGGGGAAGTCCGGTCTTCGCTCTTTATACGACGGGGATCCCCAGATTGGCCGCCCGGAAGGGATCTCATATAATAACGAAAATGGTGTTCGCCAGTTTGACGGTATCATCAGTGGCCTGAAAACATACGAACGGAGACTATCAGATGCTGAGATTAAAAAACAATTTGAAAAAGGCCCCCCTTAATCTCCCAAAGAAAGAAAATAGTACCGCGTGAACAATCACATGGCCAGACAGATCGGAATCATCGGGACGGGGAGCATGGGGAGTATGCTCATCCAATCATTTATTAAAGGTGGTGCAGCCACGCCCCAAAACCTCTCTGCCACAAACCGCTCGCCTGAAGCACGTATTGCAATTGCCGCAGAAACAGGGATTACTCTTGTTGAAAACAACTGTGCTCTTGTCAGGGATGCGGATATTGTCATCCTCTGTGTCCGGCAGCCAGACGTAGCGGAGGTCATGGATGAGGTAGCAGATTTTTTGACTAAAGAGAAACTGCTCATATCCATCGCATCGGATGTATCTCTGAGCACCCTCGAAGCCATGTCTCCTGCACGAATGGCACGGGTGATCCCTTCGCTTCCTGCAGAACAGCTAAAGGGTGTCTCACTCATCGTCTTTTCAGAACGTATTACACCGGCTGACCGTGAAGAGATTACCTCTCTCTTTGGAACCATCAGCACCCCGTTTGTTATTTTGGAACCGGATATTGAGTCCTATACCACGCTCACCAGCTGTGCCCCCGCATTCTTTGCGGCGATGCTCCGTGAATTTGTTGCATCCGCAGCCCGGATGGCCGGGGTTTCCGCAGATGATGCCGAACAACTTGCACGTGAGACATTCATTGGCACCGCTTCATTGCTGGATATACCCGGAACAACGTGTGAAGATATCATCAGCCGGGTGGCTACCCCCGGAGGCATAACAGAAGTCGGGGTGGAGGTTTTATCCCGTGCTTTCCCTCCGGTGTGCGATGATTTGTTTGCAGCGACTGAGAGAAAACATGCATCATTCCGGGCACCATCTTCGGAAGAATAATCTTCGAAAGGTCGCTTCGACCCCTTGACCTCTTGACCCCTTTGGAAGGCAGACAACAGACAACAGACAGCAGAACCTGTGGAATAATACCGCATGAACTCAAAAGACTACTATCCCACTGGATATGACATCAAAAGATAGTGCCATCGGCAACGGCAACGCCGAAACAGACAGCGCCCAATATGCTGCCCAATATACCGTCATCATCATCGGAGGCGGCCCGGCCGGACTTTTCTGTGCCATTCGTGCCGCAGGAAACAACCCACGTATTCTTGTCCTCGAGAAGATGCCTTCCTGCGGAAGAAAACTCTGCATCACGGGAGCAGGTCGGTGTAATCTCACCCATACTGGAACAATGGCTGAATTTACGGCACATTACGGAGACGGAGGGAAATTTCTCCGCCCTGCCCTGATGAACTTCACCAGTGCTGACCTGCTGGCATTTTTTAAAGATCGTGGCCTCTCTTTTACCCCGGACGAAAACGGCAAATATTTTCCCACAGACGGAACCGCAAAGGATGTCCTTTCTATCCTTCTTGCAGAATGTGACCGTGCGGGAGTTGAAGTCCGGTGTGATGAGTCCGTCCGGGCAATCGAGCATACCGAAGGACTTTTTTCAGTCATCACAGCGGATCACGCATATACCGCAGAGCATGTCGTGCTCGCAACCGGCGGAGCCTCATATCCGGTGACCGGATCAACAGGAGACGGATACGCACTCGCGGGCAAGCTGGGGCTACCGGTCACCGCGACCGGGCCGGCACTCGCTGCCATTACCATACATAATTATCCCTTCCGTGATTTAACCGGCATATCATTTGATAATGTTCCTCTCTCCCTGTATCGGGACAACAAAAAAATCAGGGAGGTAACGGGCGACATCATCCTCACGGTAACCGGCATCTCCGGCCCCGGTGCCCTGCATATGTCACGGTATGTGCGTCCCGGAGATAATCTGCACGTGGGATTTGTGGCCGGTGGGGATAAAGAGAGTGCCCGAAAAAAACTTACTGACGCTATCGCAGATGGAAAAAACCGGCAGGTAAAGACGGTTCTCACAGAAATTGAGATACCCATCCGTTTTCTCCTCAGTCTGCTTGAACTCTCCGGCATCCCGCGGGATGCCACCTGTGCCCATCTCACCAAACCTGATCGAAACACCCTCATCAACTATCTCACTGATTTTCCGTTCACGGTGGCAGGGACGGAGGGGTATGCAACAGCGATGGTGACACGTGGTGGGGTGGCACGCGATGCTATCCGACAAAAGACCATGGAAGCAAAAACCGTGCCCCGGCTCTTCTGCATCGGAGAGGTGGTAGACATTGATGGCGACACCGGCGGCTATAATCTGCAGGCAGCCTTTTCAACCGCTGCACTCGCGGCAGATGCTATAAAATCGGGAAATACTGGCAGGAAGGAATAACAACAGGTGCCATCGAGTCCGGTTCAGCCCTGTTGCGGAGTGTTTCCCATTTGTCATCCCTGCAGATGCAGAGGGATGACTGAGTAATCCTGTTCAATTTAAAAAAGGAAAATACGATAAAGGTTACTCTGCCTTTTCCTTCTCATCGCCGATGCCTGCAACCGACCACCTGCCCGTTGCACGACGGTATACAAGGGCTCCCTCGACCGGGCACACTTCCACACACCGGCCGCACATATAGCATTCTGATTTTCGGTCTCCTACCTTCGCTTCATTGGTCGGACAAACCCGTTCACAGCGTTTGCATTCAATGCATTTCTCTGTCCGCCGGAATTTAAAAGCGCTCACTGTCGCAGTGAGGGACAGAAGCAGTCCATATGGGCAGATGAACCGGCAAAATGGCCGGTAGATCACCATAGAGAGGATGAGTGTCCCGAGAAAGACATAGAACAAAACGGACGTTACATTAAGCGAAAAGAACTCTTTCAGGCCAAAATAATCGATAATGCCAACAGAAAATCCGAACGCTGCTACAAGAACAATCACAAAAACAACCGCCCTGACACCAAGAGAGACCTGCTTCCATTTCTGCCCGAATTTCGGCAGGGGGACAAGAGAGGCAAGCTCCTGGATAGCACCAGCCGGACAGATATGTCCACAGAATATCCTCCCGAATACCAGGGAGAACAAAAGCAGCAGCGTCAGTCCGACAGCGGCCATCTGGAGGGGCCCACCCAAAGCAGAAACGTCCCGGAGAATCAGCTGTTGGAAGTTATGTGGCGCAACAGGTGTAAAAATCAAAAATCCCAGAGATGTGGAGATGAGCAAAAAAACAAACGCTTTTTTCCGGTTTATTTTTCCGGTATACCAGAGTATTGCAAGGGCGATGATCACAACAAATGCATACACAAACCCTGTCGCACGGGGAATAAGATTGGCAGCTCCTCCTACTCCACCACCACCAATGCCTGTACCTGCATTACCTCCACCACCACCGGTGCCTGTTCCTGCATTACCTCTGCTCATATCATCTCCTCCTGTCTCATAGCGAAATATGTTACATTCCGATGTCCGTCACAGATGAAATACTTTTACTCAGGAAATCTCGTTATTCGTGGGGCTCATGGGCTCCGGAAAATGCGTTCGGATTTCCAAATCACTAAATACACAATGCGATGATCACACGGGGCAGGTATTTCCACAATGTTTCTCCTTATTTTGCCGGTCTTCACGTGAAACCTTTATTGCCATTCAAAAAGAGGATACGTCAGAGAGATGAAGAAACGTACGGAACACAGGAAAATCCACCCGAATGATGCAGAAACAATACTTTTGTCCCGGGACACGATACCTCAGCCTGCCCCCCTCACGGTCACCATAGAGGTGGGACTCATCGTCACAGAGCATGATTTCACTGCGGACCCGGTGCTGGAAACGATAAAAAAAGTGATTCTTCGCCTCGAACATGTGCTTGACGCTACACCCCATTCCTACCGGTTCATCCTTCCCTGCCAGGCGGGGCCTGAGCACATCATCCTTGAGGCCCTGCTTGCAGATGGCAGTATCCGGGAGGTGGCAGATCCCCCGGAGATTGCCCTCATATACTGTGGTAAGGGTGAACCGGATACCAGCCTCTGCCCGTTTGAACGAATTGTGGATTATGACATTGAAAAAATCAACGAAGAAGACGCAACCCCCGGATACAACCCAGTCCATGATGCGATCACTGACCGGTGTACACTGGTCCTCCTTGTCGGAGAGTGGGAGCCCGGCGCTGCTCGCTACCGGCCGGGAAGTGTCTTCGATATCGCCCGTAATCACGGGCGGACAATCATTGCAGTAAATCCGGTGAATGGCAGTCACTATGTACTGGCCCATGACGACATAATCTTTGATTCCTATGCACAGCTCAACCAGTATAATAAGGAAAATATCAGATCTGATTTGTATACCGCCAGATACCAGCGGCATCTCACATATCTGCATAAGGAGTCACAGAAAGCATCACTGAATAACGAGCTGCTGGAGCCAATTTACGGGTCGTTACTCCCGTATTTCACCCGGACACGCATTCTGGCAGACAAATACCAGCGACTTTATATATGGACCGGCACATGCGTCTCCCTGCTTGCCGCCCTTGCTGTTGCAACCATCACATTCCAGACTCTCTTTCTCCCGGAGATGCCATGGCTGGTCTGGCTGGAAGTGCTTGAAATTTCCCTGATCATTCTTTTGATGTATACATCACGCCACGGTAATTATCACCGCCGGTGGATTGACTACAACTTTCTCGCAGAACGCCTGCGTGCCGCATTTTTCCTCTGCATCATCTGCATCCAGTGTGAAAAACCGGATGCACCTCCTCATATGAGCCTGGCCCACCGCCCGAACGACTGGATGGTCATGGCGTTTGAAGAGATTATGGCCACCCGGCCCATCCGGTTCTGCCGCCTTGATACGCCATACATACAAATCAAGATCTTTTTCCAGTCTGCATGGATCACAAACCGCCTGAGACACTATGAACGGGCAGGGAATGCTGCACGCCGCGGATTCACACTTCTGGCCCGCATCGGTATGGCAATTTTTTCCATCACGCTCATCCTTGCGGTGCTGCACGCAACCGGCATCGGCCACTGGGAAACAGAGTATCCGTTCCGCGTACCGATGCTTCTTGCCTTTTTTACCATCACCCTCCCTGCCGTTGGTTCTGCCATTGCTGCACTCCGTCTCCAGCGGGAATACCTGCGCAATGCTGAACATTATGCGCACATCGTCCGTAATATCACGGCCATCAAAAACCAGATCCAGCATGCAAAGAACATGAAAGACCTATGTGAATATCTCGAGGAGATGAACGAGGTCACCCTCAGGGAACAGCAGGACTGGCGGATAATTTTCCGCTTCCGGCAGGTTGAGGTGATGTAAAGACGGGAAATAGAGGTGCTACGCAAAAAAAATATTCTGCAGAAAAACTGAAAGAACCGGGGCAGGCAACCTGCCCAGGCATTTTTGGGGTATGAGATTTCAGCCTGGATTTGTTTTACCGGGCACACCAAATTTAATACCGTCTTCTCTGGGGCCTTTCATTCTTTGGACAGTCATAGCCGAGAGCTTTCCCGCCGGTAAGTTTCGCGCCGCCGATGGACTTTCCTACCATTCCCTCGATAACCTGTTTTGCCTTATCCTGAGGGACTTCCAGCAGTGAATAGGTATCAAAGATATTGATGGCGCCTATCTCCTTACCCGTAATACCGGTTTCTCCGGTGATTGCACCGACAATATCCTTTGGCCGGATACGGTCTTCCCTGCCGAGATTCACGCAGAGCTGAACAACACCAGAATGACCGAAACTATCTGCCTGAATTGCGGAGCTCTCATCTGAATCAGAACCGGTATCCAGTTTCATCTTCAGCAGTGCTGCGGCTATATCAAGGGAGGTGTAGCCGTCAACCATGATCTGCTCGACTATATCCACATATTTATCGTTCTCACCATCATCAGAGATCTCTTTGATTTTATCAGTCAGATTGCGCATCCGGGTCCGTTCAACATCCCGTGCAGTGGGGAG
>CAZBYH010000021.1:0-15244 GCA_964496155.1 uncultured Methanoculleus sp. | reverse complement strand
ACTGGGTGAAGACGGAGAAGAACGTCTCCGTGAAACCCTGCATGCCTACAAAAAGGCAGAGGTGGATGGCGACGAACTCACCTTTGAACTGGCAAAAGTACTCGCCTGTGATGATGCGCTTGTCGTGCGTATGATGGATGAGGTATTCCCTGAGTTTCGTGCACTGGCGCCGGAGTCCTCGCGAACGACTCTGCGGTCGCACATGACCTCCGGATGGTTCCTCTCCTTAGGGGCGATGTGGGATCATATGCCACACCCCATTCGCCAGTTCTCCATTGACCGTTGTTTTAGACGGGAGCAGGAAGAGGGACCAACCCGCCTTATGACCTACCACTCTGCATCCTGTATTGTTGCCGGTGAACATGTCACCGTAGAGGACGGCAAAGCGGTTGCAGCGGCCCTTCTGAAGGCATTTGGGTTTAAGGATTTTGAATTCCGCCCGGATGAGAAGCGATCTAAATATTATATTCCTGACACCCAGACCGAAGTGTATGCCCGCCATCCGGTGCATGGATGGGTTGAGGTTGCCACCTTTGGCATGTACTCTCCCTCGGCTCTCGCTGAATACGGCGTTGGTGTCCCGGTAATGAACCTTGGACTTGGGGTGGAGCGTCTTGCAATGATCGAGTATCAGTCAAATGACGTCCGCCAACTCACCTACCCACAGTTCTATCCACTGGTCTTCACCGATGCAGAACTTGCCGCAGGCATAGGGCTGCGAGAGGCCCCGCATACAAGAGAAGGCATCCTCATGGCAGAAGCGATACAAAAGACTGCCACCGCCCACGCACAGGAGGAGAGCCCCTGTTCCTTTGAAGCATGGGTTGGAGAGTGCTGTGGAAAACATATCCGGGTCTTTGTTGAGGAGGAGGAAGAGAACTCACGCCTCTGTGGCCCTGCGGCATTCAATGAAATCTATGTCGAAGATGGCAAGATACTTGGGGTTCCAGACACGGAGAAATTTGCCAAGGTAAGAGAGAATGGTGCTGCCACAGGCATCTCATACCTTGAAGCTGTCGCAAACCTCGCCGCCGCACGCATTGAGGAGGCGGCCTGTTCTGGTGAGGGTACCCATGTACAGGTCAAGATGGCAAAAATTCCGTCTGATGTAAATATCAAAATTGAAAACCATGTGATGCGTACAATCACCGACAATAACAAGAAGATTGATGTCCGTGGACCGGTATTTGTCGCGGTCAGGAGTGTTCTGGACGGATAAACCCGCACATCGCCACCATTTTCTTTATTTTATTTTAGTACCGTCAGAATTAGTACCGTCAGAAACCTCGTGTCTGATCGGACTATCCGGACGGGATGTCCCGGACGGGAATTTCGAGAAATGAATACTCAAACGGATAACGGAAGATCTTCTCTTCTCTCAGCGGGTCACGGAGTACAATGCTTCCTTCCCTGCGTTCTGCAATGACAATATAGGAATGGTAACAGAGCCGTTCCACTTCAGGCATCATCGCAATGCCTGCCACTTCTGCGGAGGTGATATTGGTGTATTTGCGGTACAGGGTTTCTGCACCGTTGCCGTGGAGGATGGCATACGGGCGGACGACAAAGAAACCCTCTGTTTCTTCAATGGTGATAAAACGGCTGGGATTCATGGTGGGAATCACCTCCCCTTCGGTCTCTGCGTTCGCATAGAAGGCAACTCCTGCGTATATGAGAATAATTGCAAAAAATACGACCATATATCCCTGATAGACTCCGGTCCCTGCTCTCTGAGTCAGGATAAGGGAGAGCAGGATGAGACTTGCGATCAGGATCAGGTAGGACGGGCCGGGAAAGATTCCAAGCGTAAATTTTTCTATTGAAAATGGCCATAGGAGAGGAATTCCGGGATAGGCAAGATAGTCAAGGAAGATGTGCAGCATCGCACCGGCGAGAATGGCGAAACCTGCCATGAGGGTAACCTTCTCAGGAAAAAACCGCCCGAACCATGAACTGCAGGAGAGCAGATACAGGATAATAAACGCCGCAAGGGAGAGAAGTGCTGCACCCAAAATGCTGTGGGTGATTCCGCCATGGGTGAAGATATACCAGGACGGGTCATTATCCGAGACAAAAAAGAATAGTGCATCAATATCCGGGATCACCGCACCTATTACCGCAAAAGGGACAAGGATGGTGTTGCCTACGAGTAACAGCGGGATTGCGATGGCAAAGGCATGGGTGATTGAATCCACGGTTCATTTTCTGCTATTCAGATACTAAACCCTATCCAATGTGGCGGGCATTGTGGGCAATGCACGGGTGGAATGACGCCTGCACCTGTAAAAAAGGCGTCAGGAAAATACCCATCTCCTCATCCATATATGCTGTTGCAATCCATGGATTTACGTCAGGAACAGACAAATGGTGGTCTAAGAGGAAGAAAAAATGACGGTAAGCATTAACAAAACAGTACAGCCGGTCATAGAAGAGATGCTCGCCACAGAGGAAGCGCTTGATATTCGGGCACATACTCTTGGAAACGGTGCAACGGTGATCGACTGCGGGGTGGATGTGCGGGGGAGTTACCGTGCGGGTGCGCTTTTTGTGCAGGCCTGTCTTGCGGGTCTTGCCACAACAGAAATAATCGTTGAATCCATTGATGGAATACCGTTTCCATTTCTTCACCTCACGATTCAGCACCCGGCCATCGCCTGTCTTGGTTCACAGAAGGCCGGATGGATCATAAAGACCCCAACGTATCGGGCGATGGCGTCCGGGCCGGGACGGGCCCTCTCCCTTCAGCCAAAGAGCACCTATCGCACAATTGGGTATCAGGATGAGGCAGACAAGGGCGTCATTGCCCTTGAAGCAGACACGCTCCCGGATACGGATACAGCCGGATACATTGCAGAGAAATGTGGGATAGACCCGTCCAACCTGACACTGCTTGTTGCACCGATACGAAGTCTCGTCGGATCAATGCAGATTTCCGGACGGATTGTCACAATAGTTATGCATTCTCTTGAAGATGCCGGATATGACCTCTCGCTGATTCGTCATGCGGTCGGTTCTTCTCCAATAGCCCCGGTGAAAAAGGATATGATGGATGCGATGGGTACAACAAATGACTGCAATATCTATTACGGGTCAGTCTGCATCACCACTGAACGGTATGATGCCCTCTTTGAAACCCTGCCATCACAGAATTCCTCTGATTACGGGAAGCCATTTTATACTCTCTTTAAGGACGCCGGGAATGATTTTCTGGGTATTGACTCCCGCCTTGCGTTCTCTCCTGCCGAGATAACCGTTAATGACTGTACAACAGGTGTCGTCCGTCACTTTGGTGCACGCAACAGTGAGGTAATCCTGACCTCATTTGGTGCGCGTTAGGGTAGAAATGGGGTAACGGTGGGAAAAAATGGAAAATTATTCCGGGGTGGGATTCTCCCGATAACGGGTGAGTGCCCTCTCCACATACTCAGTCATCTGAACGGCACCAACAACACAGGCAGTGGCGCATTTACCACAACCGATACAGGTTTCGGGGGTGGTGATCCAGGCCTTGTCAATTTTCTTCCCCAGATCAACGAGGGTAATTGACCCGGTGGGACAGGCCTCAACACAGTCCCCGCACCCCTCACAGGAAAAAGGGATGACCCAGGGGAATTTTTTGGGAATTGGGCGTTCTGTGTCTGCTGCCGGTACTTCTTCCTGTTTTTCTGATTCAATACTCATGCTCGTACCCTATTTGGTTGTTTTGCGGGGGATGTCCTGCCAACGCATTTTTTCCCATTCGCATACCTCGTCCGGACTCATCATATCAAGGCGCTGGCCTGCCTCGGCACCGGGTTTTGTGCAGTATATTTCACTGACTTTCACATAGATGACTGCATAGGTTTCAATTCCCTGTGCCTCTTTTGCCTCTGCTGCGATGCCGGTAAATAGAGGCCCTTCGGTAACGACCCGCCCTATTCCTTTGAACTGGAAGGATGCCCGGATGCCGCCCTGCTTTGAAACACCGAAGGCAACCCATGGGTTTGCCTTCAGTGCCGGACTGATGATAGCATATTCGTCTTGCGCAAGAGCAAAGGCTACTTCATCGTCCGCGGTGACGGAGGCAAATCTTCCCAGTGTCACATAGGGAACTCCCCGTGGGGTGGCCACACAGAGGTGGCACCCCATTGTTTCAATCCATGCCTGCATTCGTTCAGTTAATTTGACGGTCATTTTCTTTTTCCTCCTTAAAGGATCTTTTCTCCTGCATGCCCGGGCTCGATGGAATATGCCTCTTCAACGTGGATGACGACAACACCCCGCTGTGCTGCCTTGGGAAAGACGATGTCGGGAGGAACTTCATCAGGGGGCTCAGATTTGTTCCAGTTACCCCACTCATTGAGAATGTCTGTTGCATTTGCCCCGTACCAGTCAAAGTCCCGGGGAAACCCATATTCGATATCGACCGCTTTTCCACGGAAGACCCACCATCGCCCTTCCTCCAGTGGATGACAGATAGCGAGGGCCACTTCGGGATTCTCCTTTATGTTCATCTTTGTTTTGAGGAGGAACATGTCTGCAATCAGAATTTTGTCTTCCATGTGGGTTGCAACAAACCGCATTGCAGCAATGTTTGGCTTCCCGTCAAGACTTGATGTACAGAGATATACCAGACTTCCACCCTTTCCGGGAACTCTGAGCCCTTCTTTCATCTCTTTTGTAAATGTTACCATTTTTTCACCTTTTTTACGCGTGTTATCTGTTATCAGTTTTCTCTCTCTACCTATCTCTCACTTCACCGGGTAGCCGAAACCTGCGGTTCCCGCCTTCCCCAGATCTTCTTTCAGTGCCTGTCGTACCAGTTGGGTAATGTAAACCGGTTCAAGATTCATCTTTCTGCATGTGGCCCGCATTATCGAGATACAGGCGGGGCAGATGAAGACACAGCGTTCGGCACCGGCGAGAACAGCATCCTCGATGTTCATATGCTGGATACCCATCGCCCGATCACGCTCTTTATGGAAGATGGCAGATCCACAGCAGAGGCGATCATCACCAGTGTATTTCCGTTTCTCTTCCACAGATTCTGCACCGATCAAATCAAAGATATCTGCAAGCCAGTCTGACCATATTTCATGGTCACCACCTGTCGGTGCATACCGGGTGGTACACCCGCCCTGAACGGCGACTTTGACATTGAGTGGGGTAATCAGACTGGGATTGTCCCGCAGCCAGTTTCGGATATATTCAAGGATATGAACCGGGCGGAATGGCACTTCGATATGTTCCTGCATGGCAATGGTGGTTACCACATTGTAACAGGCATCATGGGTGAAGATAATCTCGTTTACCCCGTACTTCTCTGCCTCTGCCGTCAGGTTTGCAATGAATTCCGGGAGATAGGTCAGAGGGCGGGATGCCCTGCCAAGATGGGTCTCAGTAAACCCGCAGGCAATGCTCCCACCACCAATGAGAGTCGCATCCGCAAACATCTTTCCCGTTAAAAATTCAATCTGCGGCACTACTTCAAAAATACCTCCCATTGATATGAGCGGGCCTCCTTTCTTTCCTTGGACAACGATGTCTGGCTTTGTGAGCCAGTCGCTTGATGGTTTTGCATCTTTTGGAATACCCAGAATCTCGGTCTGTTCCTGTCTCCAGGCGATGAGATCCCATGGGTTTGCACCAAGTGGGCAGAAATCATTACATGCAGCACAGGTGATGCACTCTGAGAGAATTGGTGCGATCTCTCCTGCAATAAGAGTCTGGATTGCCTCTTTAGCTTTTTTTTCATCATATGAAATGTAGGGACAGCGGGTCAGGCATTCCCCTTTACATTCCGAAAATACACATTTAGACAGATCAAACCCCATACTATCACATTTCATCATGTGAACTGAATTGACTTGAATATTGTGTTTATGCTAATACATCTCCAATAAGGCTGTTTCAATGAAATATAACAATCATTTGGTCTCATTCATGGCTGAAATATTTTGAAACTGAGAATCCGGATACATCCGGGTTAAACCGACTGAGGGGCAGAGTTCATGGTATTTGTTGAAAATACACACATCGTGACTATGGGATAATTTATGGGATAAGAAGGAGAGAACGGAGAAGGAAACGTGTAGTAACCAATCTGATGAAGCAAGGTTGTCCGGGAGAATAGGGCTATCACTGTGCCTGACGATAGGTATACACCAATAATACTGAGAGATTTCCGTGAAAAATTTAGCACCCACTACACCAGACCCGATATCGCCAGCCAAAAAAACCCGCATTTTGTTTGTGCTTTCGCTATCCGTTTTTATCTCACTTGTGGGTATCGGCATGGTTGTACCGATTCTCTCGGTATACGCCGATACCCTTGGTGCATCGCCTTTCTGGATAGGTGTGGTGTTTGCGGCATTTGCATTCTCACGTACGTTCTGTATGCCATTTTTTGGCAGACTCGCAGACCGGTATGAAAAGAAGTATATTATGGCAACAGGCCTCTTTTTTTACGCGGTCATCTCACTCGGCTACATCATTGCGCCCACCGTAGAGCTCCTCACCATTGTCCGGTTTGTGCATGGTATCGCATCAGCGATGGTCGCACCCGTTGCAATGGCGTATCTGGGCGAAATTGCAGGGAAAGGGGAGGAGGCACGCGTTATGTCACGGTATCAGGCATCCACACTCTTCGGGTTTGGTGCCGGGCCTCTGATGGGTGGCGTTATCTATGATCTCTTTGGATTCTCTGCGGCTTTCTATGCCCTCATGGCATTTTCTGCCCTTGCATGCCTGGTTGTAATGCTCTTTTTGCCTGAAGAACGGACTCTGCGGCTATCCACACCAGCTGCACCGAATGAGAGAGAATTCATAGAGCCAAAGCCTGAGTCAAAGCGTTCGAAAGACAGGAATAACAGTGGCAGGCGGGCACTGCGGGGTATTTTTGGGAATCCTCTCTATGGCGGCACCTTGCTGATCACATTTGTTTGTGAATTCAGCATGATCTGTATTCTTGTCTTCATTCCCTTGCTTGTCCCGCTTTTTGGCATATCTCTTGGAGGCGCCGGCATCATCATCTCGCTGAATGTCTTTGTAGCGGGCACCCTCCAGATGGTATTTGGCCGAATCGGTGATAGAAAAAATCGGTGGGTGCTTATTATTCCCGGGTCGTTGATCTTTGCGGTGACTCTGGTTATCTTCCCCATCTGTACGACGTTTATCGGGTTTCTGCTCATCTCATTCGTGAATGCTATCGGAGCCCTCTTCTTCTTCCCTGCGGTGAGCGCCACCATGGTTGAGGCTGGCCGCGTGTATGGCATGGGAACGACGATGGGAATCTATAATTCTGTTCGCGGCGGGAGTGGAATTGTTGCCCCTCTTGCAGGAGGTCTTGTTGCAGATTTCTTCGGACTGGAAGCAGTCTTCCTGCTGGTGGGTGTATTCATCGCCTCCGGTGCATGCATATTCTTCCTGCGAGTAGCCCCTTCTGAATACAGACGCTGGAAATTAGGTACAAAGTAAAAGAGACGGATTAAAAAAGATGCAATTAATTCCCTGTGTGACGTGTATGCGGTGCACAGGGCATTCTGGCAAAGAGACGGCCATTCCAGTCTTTTTTACAATTAGTTCTGTGTCCCACGTTCCTCTGATGCTGCAACGAGGACTGGTGCAATCGTTTTTGAATTAATGCATCGTTTTGCAAGTTTTGTCAACCGTCGCGAGTAATTGATATGTGCAATCTGGATACCTAACAGCAGGCCAAAACAGAGCGATACCACCCCAAGAAGCGCTGCACCTAATATTTCAACCATCGTTATTTCTCCTCCGTTTAGCTCTGCCGTTCCAGCTCATCAATGAGCGGTTCGATTGAATCAGCGTCCCTACATCCGTCTGCCACGATAAGGAACCGTTTCCGGAAGTGGGATGTGAATCCATAATACCCCCCTGTCCAGCCGATTGCAATACCTACAATCGCTATCCCCAGATACACCCATACATCCTTCATAAATATGCAGGTTTTACCGTTCCCAACGCTTAATAGTATTCATCTTAATTTGAATCATTACGAATAGGTTATTATTCGAAATAAGTTTGTATGAATAATCATTACGTTCGCGTACTTCTATACCTACTGGCTTATCTTCCCCGCTGAAAGAGTTCTCTACACGGATCATACAGGTGCCCTCACAGGGCATTTTATTCCCATCCTTTTGCTTCTTGGAAGGGCGTTATCGAGGCGATGCCCCTCTCTTCCAGGACGTGATGCCAGATATTTCGGGTGTAGGGTAATTACCAGACACATTCCGAACTCTCGTCCGGAACAATACCGCTTACCTGTCTTCTGTATCTTCATGTTTGACCGATGCCCTTTTAACGTTCGGCGAGGAGGTAACGACAATGAAAACCGAGAACTTTAGGGATACAATATGGGCATCAGACTGCATCTATCTGATCGGTGTCGCAGGAGATTCAGGGTCGGGAAAAACCACTATCACCCGGGAATTCCGCCAGATATTCGGGCCAAAACTGGTTTGTCATTTCTCGATGGATGATTACCATCTCCTTGATAGAGATGCCCGTGCAAAACGGGACATCACCCCCCTGCACCCCGACGCAAATAATATCTCCCTCTTTGAGGAGCATATCCTTCACCTGAAACAGGGGCATACCATACAAAAACCATCTTATAACCATACAACAGGAACTTTTGATGCTCCCTCCCCCTTTACACCGAAGAAGATAGTAATTGTGGAAGGTTTGCATCCATTTTCAACCCTGAAACTGCGTAATATGTTTGATTTCACCTGTTATGTCGATCCTGACGAAGAGGTGAAATATGCATGGAAAATTTCCCGTGATGTCGGGGAGAGGGGATATTCCCGCGATCAGGTGACCGAAGAGATTCGTGTACGCAAACCCGATTATGAGGCATATGTGGCACCTCAGAAGCAGTATGCCGATGCCGTTCTCAAATTTACAACCTCGGCCTATGATGCATCCCAAACGCGGGGCATGTATGCGGTAAGCTTGTTGCAGGAACGGTTTGAAAAGACGATAAAAAACATTGTCATCCCCTTGGATCTCTTTGCGATGACCTCCCTTGCGGAACGGGATTTCCTCATCGGATTCCATTCTGAAGAACAATACGGAAGAAAAATGGGGGCCATCCGTTTCGACGGCGATTTCCGGATTGAGATGATTAGGCGTCTTGAGGAGGCGGTGGGAGAGGAGACCGGAGTTGGTCCCATCTCCCTCTATGCAGGTCGGGATTACGTGACAGCGTCTGAGGCAATGGGGCTGATTTTAGCGTGGCGTATCATCAACCGGCGTATCTTTATGGCCTGCCGCATGCCGGATGCAGAATGATGTATGAATGAACGAGGTGCAGTCTATCCCGCACCATCATCTTCGGGGACTTCACCGTCACCGGTGCTGCACATCATTCCAAGGAGCATCGCTGCACCGGCCTTGTCAAGCGGCTGGTTCATTGATCCGCATTTGGGTGAAAATATGCATGAAGGACACCCACTCTCACAGGTGCACTCCGTAATCAGATTGCGTGTCATCCGGATGATCTCTGCAAAACCGGAGTATCCGGCAGCTGCAAGGCCGGCCCCGCCCTCATATCCGTCGTAGACCATGATGGCAGGCATGCCAGTATCTGCTGCACAGAGGGTGGAAAAACCCCCAAAATCATTTCGGTCACAGAGGACCACAGCAGGCATCATGGCAATCAGTGCGTGTTCGATGGCATGCAGTGTGCCTGCAGGATCATAGCCCGCACGTTCAAGGTCTGCCATATTCTTCGGGGTGAACGTGAACCAGAATGCCTCGGTTCCAAACGTGAGAGGGGCGAGAGAGAGAGGTTCTGTTGTCACCGGTCTGCCATACCGTGTCACCCGGTAGGCCGGGTAGTGTTCACTAATAATGACATTTCCAAAAGAGAGGCGGCATCCATGCGTATGGATGGTTTTCTCTTCCCGTGCCGACTCCGGGTGTCCTGATGAGAGAACACTGGTCCGAAAATCAACTTTTGTTAGGTCAGCATGGATGATACCTGCTTCCGGGTCAAATGAAGAGATCAGATAGGTATCTCCGGCATGCAGAAAGACAGCACCCGGATGTGCCTCACGATATGCCTGTCCGGTCTCTATGGTCTCGATTACTCTGCCACCGGAGACTATTTTTAGCTCTTTACCACCGGTACCTGAGATCTGCACAATCTCTGCAGGGCGGGCTGATCCGCTGTAGACGGCCCCCCGACTGGTCCGGGTGAGTGCCCCACCCCGGATGAGCTCTTCTGTTATAGCGGATGCCGACGGGCCGAACCAAGAGGTGCAGTCTTCATCTGTTAACGGAAATTCTGCTGTTGCACAGAGCAGATGACCTGCCAGAATATAGGGATTTTCGGGATTTATCGCGACATTCTCGGCGGGTTTGCAGAAGAATGCATCCGGGTGGCGCATATAATACTGGTCCAGCGGGTTTTCTGATGCGATAAGGACAGAGAGTGCATGCCGTGTCGTCCGCCCCGCTCTGCCCGAGCGCTGCCAGGTAGCATTGCGGGTGCCGGGGAATCCCGCCATGATGACAACATCAAGGCCCCCGATGTCGATCCCGACTTCCAGAGCGTCTGTTGATACAATCCCCCGGAAATTTCCTGTCTTCAGCCCGGTCTCCAGATTTCGCCGGTCTTCAGGCAGATAACCGGCCCGATATGCCAGAATTTTCATGGATTGACGGCGCCCCGCCATACTGGCGAGGGTCTCTGCCCCTTTCCGCGAGTTGGTAAATGCAAGGGTCTGCAGATCCTGTGCAATGCAGCATTGCATCAGTGAGGCGGCCGCCCGGTAGGTAGAATCTGTCGCATCCGGTGAAGTATACGGATTATAAAAAAGAAAACTCCGTGGTCCTGTTGGTGCCCCCGATGACGTGATCACGGCAACATCCCTGCACGTGAGTGTGCGGGCAAAGGAGGCCGGATTTCCAATGGTGGCGCTGGCAAGAAGGACTCGCGGGTGACTGCCGTAGAGAGCGGCGACTCTAAGCATGCGCCGGAAGAGGAGGGCTGCATGTGACCCTCTAACACCCCGGTAACGGTGTGCTTCGTCAATCACCAGATACCTGAGATTTTTCCAGAAACGTTGCCAGAGAGAGTGCCAGGAGAGGATATGATGCAGTTCATGTGGATTTGAGAGAATCACCCGTGATGATGCACGTATCTCTTTTCGTCTGCTTTTTGGAGTGTCCCCGTCATACACTGCCGGTTTTGCATCAGGAACGATGTCGTTGCACAGTGATGAGGTGGTTGTTAGCTGGTCGCGCGTCAGTGCCTTTGTGGGAAAGAGGAAAAGTGCACAGGCATCAGGGTCCGTGCTCAGTCCCTCCAGGACAGGAATCAGGTAGGCAAGGGTTTTTCCGGATGCTGTCGGAGTGGCAAGCATCACATCCCGACCATGAGATACCATGTTGCGTGCTGCAACCTGATGCGTATAGAGACGCAGGTTTTTCATTCTGCAGTATTGCTCCACCCTGTCTTCCAGCGGCGGAACGGGCTCTGCATACTGTGCCACTGCACCGGCCGACTCCTCACGGTGCGCTATATGTCCTGCGTATACTAGGTCTGTGCATATTCTGTCGGTCAGACTGGCGGGCACAGGCATCCCTCCAGGAGGCGTTCATAAATGAGAGAGAGATTGGCAATATCAAGGCGGTTGTGCTCGGCTATCGGAACAAGCGGTCCGGGATTGCCAGATCGGCGGTATGTCTGGTAATACCATGGCACCAGGCTCCCAGGCAGATCCACCTCCCTGTACCGTCCAAGTATCTTTCCCTCAACAGTTCCCAGCCGACAATCGGGCAGTTGCTCTTTCCACTGCCGACGAACGTGAAAAAGAAGATCGGTATGCGCCGGTGTGTCGAAAACGGGAATGCCATAATAGCCGGCACGGTTCCTGAGGTACGGATAATCAAATGCCCTGCCGTTATAGGTGACAAGCCGGGTGGTGTCGGTGATCTCTGCCATGACAGCTGAAAGAGCTCCAGGCTCTTCTCTGATGTCACGCAGCAGATATTGGGTGATTTTCATATGCGTGCCCTCTATTCTGCCAGTACCAAGGAGAATTACCGGCCGGGAAAAGATACCGAGGGTCTCAATATCAATAAAGAGGAGATCTGAGGCGGGAGTTGTGAGGGAGAAGAGCAATGAAAGGTTGTCGGAGGGTGAGCGCCGTCTGTGGCAATACGCCTCCAGAAATGCCCAGTCTTCTGCATCTGTTGCATCAGCAATCATGCGAGCGTCCGCACCAAACCGGGAATGGGTCCTGAGATCGGAAATCCTCTGGATGCCTTTTTGATGCATTTTTTCAGTGGTAACATCTCCAATACCGGGGATCAGGCGAAGTTCATGCATGATGGCATCGGAAATAACGGATACATCCGGGCGCCGGAATCGTATGGCAACAGATGTTTCAACTGCATAACAGGTTCCCTGTGCGGTCTCTATTTCATGGCCGCCAAAGACTTTTTCCAGCGTACATCCCTCATACTCTGCCATCAGGGCACGCTGCATGCGAAGTGCAGCCATCGGAGAGGCAATTCCCGGAAACCATCCCGGTGATTCCGATATGGATGAATCCATCGCGTATGCAACAGTTGTTTCGCCTGCCCATCTTTCTGCAATTCCGGTGATCAGTCTCCCGTCATACATCTGTTGTAGCTGTTCTCAGGCTGTGAGTAGTAAAATGCATGCCGGGGAGGGTGAAAGTAAACCAGACCTTTCTCATTCCCTATAGGCGCAACCTGCGAGGGTCAGAAAGGTCAGCCTTTTGTGTTCATCTGACAAAATCGATATAGATGAAATGGGTTCACTGGCAGCATCTGCTTATGATAACTGTCCTTGTTCTCTCTGTTGCTGCATGCGGATGCACCTCATCTCTCTTCAATTTCGGCCCCTCAGCAGATTTTCCAAAGATTGGTTTATATGAAGAGGACGGCAGGCTTGCCACATCATCTCTCGTGTTCGCCTTCCAGAAGAGCAAGATACCGATATCCGTGATCGTGCCGCAAGGTCTGTACGAGGCCGCATCCGGTGCCGACAAACGGGCTGTTCTTCTGGGTGAATGGAACGAAGATGACGACTGGATTACGGGATATTACCTCTCGTTTATTACCGATCCACAGATGGAGCTGGTGTATTCTGCTACTGCTGATGCTCTGAGGGCAGGCGCACCCGGAACTGCAAAGGACCCTGATGAATACCTCGAATATCTCACCGTCTATGTGCAGTCAATGCCGTATGACACCAGTCACGACGAAGCAGAGCCTAAATTTGCGGTTGAGACCGTTATTGACAGAGCGGGTGACTGCGACGACAAGAGCATTCTTCTCGCAGGTCTCCTCTCCCGGGAAGGGTATAATGTCTCTCTCCTCTACTTTCCCGCAGATTCACATATGGCGGTAGGGATTGCTGCGGATGAACCCGGATTTCGTGGCAGCGGGTATCACTTCATTGAACCAACCAATCTCAGCCTGATCGGCGTCCCCCCAGAGACGTTTGAGAATGGTAAGGTGCTCACATCAGACCCGTTTGTAATCCCTGTTGGGAACGGCACGAAGAGGTATGGAAAGGTGGATGAAACACGACGAATAGACCAGGCAGCAGCCGAGGCACGTTCGCGTGCCAAAACTGAGGTAGCCTTTCTTGTTGCGCAGGAAGATGAGCTGGAACAGATAAAGCGCGCTCTGGATAAGGAAAATAGCGCCCTCTCACGCCTAAAGCAATCCAATGATATTCGTGGGTATAATGCCGCGGTTCGAGACTACAACCGCCATGTTGCAGAATACAATCAGCTACTTGAAGAATATCGTACCAGCTATGATGCATATCTCACAGATGTGGAATTTGCAAATTTTGTAGCAACTCATCTGTATGATCGTCCCGGCCTGTCAGACGCAGTCGCTGTCTGGGAACGCAGGCAGGGATAATCCCACTTATCTGCATTATTTTCCCAAATCTCTTTCATGCAGAGATAATAGGAGTGGGTTCTCCAGTGGTGCTCTCATAGGAGCACTCCGTTTCTTTTTCATCCGTTGTTTTGCTGGAGAAGAATGCCTGCTTGGACATCTGGCTCCTGCGGATGATCTGCTGATGTTCTTTTGCACGCGTTACAATGGACTGAAATGTCTGTGACATACTCCAGACTCGTATCACGGCATATAAGATGATGATCTGTGCGGGGGGCGAAAGTGAATTTGATACACCACGACATCATAAACATCATGCCTGCATCTAATCCTCTCCGGGCAAGGACGACACCCCTATATCACATCCGATCTGATATAGATCATATAGGTGACGCCATGCTAAATGTTGAAAATCTTCACGTTGAGGTGGGTGGAAAGGAGGTTATTCATGGAGTAAACCTCCGGATACGGGTGGGAGAAACCCATGTCCTCATGGGACCAAACGGTTCGGGGAAGTCAACCCTTCTCCGTTCCATAATGGGATTCAGTGATTATACGGTTACCGAAGGACAGATCACCTTCCGGGGACGTGATGTCACCAAACTCCCCCTCCATGAACGGGCACGCTATGGTATGGGCATGATGTTTCAGCGCCCTCCGACCGTTTCTGGCCTCAAACTTGGCAAACTGTTGAATGTGATGTCCGGTGTATCACCGTCAAAGGTGTATGAATATGCCGATATGATGAACATGAGTTCATTTCTGGATCGTGATCTGAATGCAAACTTCTCCGGCGGCGAGATCAAACGCAGTGAAGTGCTCCAGCTGATGGTGCAGCAGCCTGATTTTGTCATGCTTGATGAGCCGGAAAGTGGCGTGGATCTGGAAAATATTGCCCTTATAGGCAAAGCGATTGCCCGGCTTGTTGAGAAGGATCGGCATATCGTAAACCGCCAGAAATCCGGTCTTATCATTACCCACACCGGCTTTATCCTGGATTATCTGGAAGCAGACATGGGCCACATGCTCTGTAATGGTGAAATACGGTGTCATGGCAACCCGAGGGAAATACTAAAGGTGATTCAGGAACGCGGATATCAGGAGTGTATTGAATGCGCAAAGATATAGACGGATTTGAGAACGTATCTCCGGAGGACGCGGAACGTCTGGAACAGTCCGGTATTGCATTGTCTTCTGAGAACAGATGCGGAAGTTTCTTCCAGACGGATCAGGATATCCGGCACACATCCTGCTCCTATGAAGGCATTGAGATGCTTCCGACAGCAGAAGCACTCAAAAAATACGACTGGCTTAAGAAAGACTATTGGAATCTTGTCGATAAAAA
>CAZBYH010000020.1:0-16133 GCA_964496155.1 uncultured Methanoculleus sp. | reverse complement strand
TTTGTCTGTTATGATGTGCTGAAGAGAATTCCTATTCTCGGACAGCCTCCTAGGTAACGAAACGACGGGGAGTGTTGATACCATCCGCTTCACACTGGGTCTCGCTGCTGGAGGATCGCCTGTAGATTTCGAGACAGTGCAGATGGTATTTGCCACCAGTGACCATGTTGATATTCTTAATAAATCCGGGACATGGATAAACGAAACTCCGGGCGGAGTAAATGAATGGAGTATCATTGATGGCGCTAAAAGTACTGACAAACTCTTAGAAGGGCAAGACAAGTTCACTATTGCGGCTAAACCAAAAAATGCATTAGGTGAAAACGAGAAATTCAATCTTGAAATCCGTCCGTCAATCGGTACCGCATTTGGACTTAAAAGAACCATACCTGCGAAGATTAATGCTGTAAATCTTCTCTACTAATCTTTTTTTCTTACGTTCTATTTCTCACGGTGTTTTGAGTGTATTCTCTTCTTCCGCACATCCGAGCAGTTCCATACGTTCCATTTCATGAGGGGATTTATGCCTCCCATAAAAAGAAATGGCCATCGTAACTCCCTATTCGACTCATTGGTATGAGATGCTGAATACGTGTGGGTAAATATGAAACAAATCACGAACAAAGAAGAGGGATTCACCGGTCTTGAGGTAGCAATTGTGCTTATCGCTTTTGTCGTCGTTGCCACAGTACTCTCATACGTGGTGCTGGGCGCCGGTTTCTTAAACACCCGGAAATCTCAGGAAGTTGTCTATACGTGTGTTGACATGACGTCATCCAGTAGGTAAATCATTGGCGATATATAATGCATATAGCCCTGATGTGGAAGATGACAATGATATCGAAGCAATTCGGTTCACCTCTTTCCCTGCCTGGCTGCAGGTGGGTCACCGGTTTATTTCAGCATGGTGCAGATAGTCTCTGCCATTGAATCAGAGTGGTTGAAATTCTGGACGGGACAGATTCTCTCTATGCAACAGTTTCCGGTGCGAAACAATGGAATCTCACCAATGGTGCGCCGGATACGGATGTTCTTCTGGAGGAGGAGGACTAATTCACCATCATCGCCGTTACGACAACATTACTGGGAAAAAATGTAAAATGTAACCTGGAAATCCGTCCATCAACCGGTGCCGCATTCGGATTGAAGAGAATCTCACTGGCAACCACACCTGCAAAGATTGACAAAACCAATTTATTCTATTAAAGCCTACCGCTTTTTTGTTTGTTTCGGGGAATATCTTTATATCGTAGTGTTTTGACAATCATCATACCGTACAAAGGAATATTCAGAATTAAGATTCTCCAAAAAAGGTTAATCAGATTTATTTTCAAAAGCATATATCATAAAAGTATTTATACTATCCTAATATAAATACATAGTAATATGGCTATAAATCAATCGCAGGTGGACCACATCCTCAGTTCGTCCTCTGCTGACGATCCGGAGGCGAAGCTGCAGGCCCTCCAGGACGAGGTTGATCTTCTTAAAAAATCAATAAAACGGCTACTCATCGATATTCGCGAACGGATGAATGAAATGGAAAACCCGTTCATCGTCGCTTCTATGCAGGCGGAGGAGCCAAAACGCAGTTCTGTGCCGGAGAAACTCGATAAGAGTCTGGATGAATCTGTTCTGAAGCCGGAGCAAAATGCAGTAAATTCTTCGGTGCAGCAGCCATCTTCACCGGCAGACGCCGCATTTCAGGGTACCCCTGAACCATGGAATGCCGGCACTGTGCAGCAATCCGGCCTCCAGGCTCATGAAGGCATACCATCTCCCAGCTTCTCTCAATTATCAAAGGATGAATCCCTTCTGCTTTCCCTGCAGCGAAAGATGGAGGAACTCTCTCCGGTAGACAAAAATGCCCCTCCTGAGAAGGTGCGCCTCCAGAAACTTCATCGCCTGTTCGAGTGGACCAACAAAATGGTCAAAAAATACGGGCATGACAGACTTGAGATCATGATTGAATCGTACCGGACAATGGGGTATATCTCGGATGATTCCTATCAGCAGGTCAATGATATCGCCCGCCTCATGCCGGAAAGCCTAGGCGAATCCCATGAAATAAGCTCAGACGAATTCGTCTCTGAACTGTATGTGCTCAACAGAATTCTGTCACCTGGTGATTCATCACTGGACCGCGATATGATTGAAGTCCTCATGGATATGCGGGCAGGTCAGTCATCACCCGAAGAATCCTCCGGAAAAATCAAAAATAAATTAGGAAAAGAAGAATGGATTGACATGCTTGACAGAATATAAGCATGTCAAGTGAGACATATTATACATGTCAAGTGAAACATTCACCACCGCAATATTTCTTATCACAGCTATTGTAGCAGCTGCGATATTGGTGAATGCATTTTTTCCGGTTATTTATTCAGCAACGAGTACATTCACCGAATCATCGCATAGTGCAGATCAACGGTTGCGGACCGATCTGAAGATTATCGAAAAAGACTCTTCATCAGATGGCAGTTCAAAGATTTGGATAAAAAATGTCGGCTCAATCCGGATAGGGGATACCGAGATCGCTTCGTCTGATGTGTATTTTGGCATTCCGGGAAATTTTGATTATATGCTTTATACACCAGGGGGGCCATCTACACCCGGGGAATGGGCATTCGATATACGGGAAAATGTCAAAAATGAATACTGGGATCCGGGTGAAACACTGGAGATAACACTGAAGGTTGACGCATCCACATTCTCGTCGGGAGAGTATGCGTATTTCCAGTTTGTGCTGCCAAACGGCGTCTCGGTTCAAACCCAGTATACGGTATCATAAGGTGAAATTATGGGAAGTGCAAGCCTTATTGCAACGGCGATTGCTCTGGTGCTTTTGATTATCACGGCATACGTAGTTGTTGGGGGAATACTTGCCACATCAGACATTGTGAGCATGTCACAGAATGAACGATTCCGTATTCAGGAAGTGAGGATGCATACATTCATCGATATTTTTGATATCAGGGTATCAAATGAGGCCCAGACTCTCGATGTGATTGTCAATAATAGTGGGAATGAGAAGATCTCGCAGTTTAAGTATATGGATATATATATAGTCTATCAGGGAACGCAACCAATACTGATACCGTATACTGATACACCCGGAATAGATAATACCTGGTATGCATCGCAGATAACACCGGATGTCGTCCATCCAAATGAGTTTGATCCGGGGGAAACGATGACCATGACCGTAAAATATACCGGAGGAATACCTCCAGTCTGGATAAAGGTCGCCACCCCAAACGGAGTATATGATTCCGCATATGTAAATGCCTGATAAAAAGGGAGACACTAAGGAGTAAAATGAGTGAAATAGGAGATTTATTAGGAGGGAGTGATAAGAAAATTCTCTCGACCGGATATCCTGATATCGACAAAAAACTCGCGGATGGTCTTCCGCTCGGATCCATGACACTCATTGAGGGAGAAAATGATACCGGTAAAAGTGTCATCACCCAGCAGATCATCTGGGGAGGTCTTAAAGGAAGTATGAATGTGGATCTCTATACCTCTGAGAATACTTCCAAAAGTTTCCTAAGCCAGATGGAATCCATGAGTCTCGATATATCTGACTTCTATGCATGGGGTCATCTGCGGGTTTTTCCCATGCATACTGCCGGGTTTGAATGGGGCGCAGAAGAGATGCACGGCATGTTACGGCGAATTATCCGGCATATGGGTCAATCTAAAGCAGATGTCATCATTTTAGACTCCCTGACGCTTTTGACCGAATCCACAGAACAGTCAGATCTCCTTGCATTTCTCACCAACTGTAAAACTATGGTTGATAAAGGAAAAACGATCCTCATCACACTCCATACCTATGCGTTTCAGGAGGATACTCTCGTAAGAATTCGTTCTATCTGTGATGCCCATCTGATGATGAAACGGTCACTTGTCGGCCAGAAATATGTCATGGTGATGGAGGTTGTCAAAATCCGTGGGGCACGGAGAACAACCGGAAATATTGTTTCATTTGAAGTTCACCCGGGTTATGGCATGAAGATTATCCCCATCTCAATGGCACGGGTGTAGGAAAATGGGAACATTAAACGCTTCAATCAATCTTCCGTTCACGCCTGAAGACACTGACGAGCTAATGTCCTATGATGCAAAATCCGTTGAATCGAGTGCCTTATTCCGGATGCTTCCCGCAAATGCAAAGGAGTATGTAAAACAGGCACCCCATCTTCTTGAATATCTTCATATGTTTCCCGTGAATACCTTTGGGATTCCCCTTTTTTTTTCGGAACTTACCCGTGAAGTGAAAGGGATGGAGAACCCGAATCTCATCTATCCCGTAAACGAAATGACATTTATTCATATCTTTCCGGATGAAAATGATGTCCGAAATTTTTACATTCCCATAGAACCCTCCTTCCTTCATAGTGTCACCGAAAAGATGACCCATGTTGAAATAAAACTGGTGGACTTTATTGACAGTTTTGAAGAAGATCCGATCACTGATGAGGAACGCATTGAAGTGCTGCGCCGGGTGTTGCGGGAAATTACCCATGTCGTCGATGATCATGAGGATGTAAAGGCTCTCACCGCAGGAATTGATGCAGAAAAGGGAATAAAAGATAAGATCATCGCGTTTCTGAATACTGATTTCACCGAGAAAAAAAAGACCAAAGATGCAAAACTGGCGGACGTTCCGACGACCCCGGAGGGTAAACTCATATTAACCCCGATGGAATTTAATTCCATTGAATATCTCCTTATTCGGGATAAAATCCATATGGGCATCCTGGAACCATTCCTGAATGATTCATATATCGAAGATATCACCTGTGGTGGAGTAGGGCCGATATTTATTGAGCATAAAATATTCAAAGGCCTGAAATCTGCTGTTGAATTCAGAAATTCGAAGGAGATTGATGATTTTGTCATTCGCATGGCAGAGCGCATCAAACGGCCGCTTACCTATCGAAATCCAATTGTTGATGCGACCCTGCCGGATGGATCCCGTATCAATATCGTGTATGGCACGGAAATCAGTAAGCACGGTTCAAACTTTACCATCCGTAAATTCATGGAGGAACCGGCAAGTATTCTTCAGCTTATTGAATGGAAAACGACCGATTACATGATTGCTGCCTACCTATGGATCTGTCTGGAATTCGGGATGTCACTCTTTGTCAGTGGTGAAACAGCATCCGGAAAGACAACAAGCCTCAATGCGATTACCACCTTTCTCGCACCGGAAAATAAGATCGTAACCATTGAAGATACGCCAGAACTTGTCGTACCCCATAAAAACTGGACTCGTGAGGTATCCAAAGGGAAAGGAAGCGGGGAAGGAGAGGGAGGATCGGTTACCATGTTTGATCTGCTGCGTGCAGCGCTGCGACAGAGGCCAAACCAGATTCTTGTGGGTGAAATCAGAGGATCTGAAGGTGCAGTTGCATTTGGTGCGATGCAGACCGGTCACCCGGTCATGAGTACATTCCACGCTGCCTCCGTTGAAAAACTAATTCAGCGTCTCTGTAGTGAGCCGATTAATATCCCTGTTGCCCACGTCGATAACCTGAATATCGTGATCATTCAGAGTGCCGTAAGGAGACCAAACGGCGACATGGTAAGGAGAATGATCTCGGTTAATGAACTGGTGGGATATGACCCGGAAACAGGTGGGTTTTCCTTTGTTGCAATGTTTGTCTGGAACCCAATTACCGATACGTTTGATTTCCCCGGGAACGGAAGTAGTTTCCTTCTGGAAAGTAAAATTGCAACCCTTCTTGGACTGCCTGAGGACCGAACTTCTGAAATCTACCTGGAAGTAGAAAAAAGGGCAAAAATATTAGAAAGGCTTCATAAAGCGGGGTATACCGGATTCTGGGACCTTTATCATATGCTCACAAAGATCAAGAAACAGGGACTGCTGAAGATAGAGATCTGATATGCCTGACTCGCTTACCGATACTGTCCGCGAAAAGCCGGGGCGCAAATTACCTTTTGCAGATACGGGAACAAAAATAAAAGCATATTTTTCTCAGGTCGCAGAAAATAAACGAATGGGTTCGGATCTTCTGTTTATGGTCACCTATATGGCCTCGATCCTCACCTCAGACATATCACGGCCGGAGATCTTCGCATACACCGCAACGAGAAAGGAGTATGCCACGGCAAAGTACATTGAGAAGGTTGAAACATACGTCAAACGGTGGAATTATAATTATGCATCAGCGCTGGAGATGGTATCTGAGCGTACCAAAAATCCGATGCTCTCCAGCATGCTGTCACGCTATGGGAATTCAATCAGCTCCGGTGTTCCGGATGATGAATTTCTCTTGCTTGAACTATCCACCATACGAAGTGTGTACCGGAACCATTTCGAACAGGGTATCGAGATGCTGAAGAAATGGGGTGATGCATACATCGCCCTGATGCTTTCAGCGACCATAGTCAGTGTCATCATTATGGTCTCCATTGCCATTTATGCCCCTGATGATTTAGACTCTACCCTGAATACGTCGTATCTCTTAATAATCGGTATTGGTATATTTGGTATCGGTACCATGTACCGTGCCATCCCCGGTGACCAGAAATGCCATGAACTTCCTGGCCAGGGGAGTTATGAGCAGAAGATAATCCGCAGAATGGAGCGGTTTATTCTGCCCACGATTCTCGTCACCGTTCTTATCCTCATTGTGATAGGGTTTAACTACGGCGTGATCTTCCTTGTCGTGGGCATTCTTCTTACCCCACTGGGAATATTTGCGATTATTGATGATACCAACATCATGGGCCGAGACTCAGACTTTTCCCAGTTTATCCGGAGTATCGGAACAATTATGGGCGGGAAAGGCCTCACGCTAACCTATGCTCTTGCTGAGATTGATATCAAAACAATTAAACATCTCTCTGAATTTATTCAGTCAGTTTATTCAAAGATGAATCTGGGACTGGATGAAAACCGGGTATGGGAGCGATTTATCGACGAATCCGGCAGCAATCTGATATCCAAATACCTGAACATTTTCCGTGACTCCATTAAACTTGGGGGTAATCCGTCGGAGGTTGCCCGGGTCGTTAGTTCTTCGATGCTTGAGCAGACATTGCTGCGCGAAAAACGTGAAATGCTTGCAACAGGATTTATTGTGCTTCTTATTCCCATGCATGTAGCAATGGTTGCAATATTTATCTTCCTCTATGAGATACTACTCTCTATGTCACGTGCGGTCACTGCAGTGATGGCTTCATTTACTGAAGCCAGTGAAGCACTGAGCGGTTCAATGACGACATCTGTCGGGGGATCAATGTCAGGCATGGTAAATATCTTTGTTAACTTTCCGGAAGACAAGATGGGAACGTATGTAGCTATTATTGTAGTAATAATAACTATCTGTAACATACTGGCAGGAAAAATTATCAAAGGCGGCGGTAATTATCTGTATTATGCATTTGGATGTATACTGTTCACGCTCACCGGAGTAATATTTATTGTGACTCCGTTTATCGTTGATATGCTCTTTCAGATTCCTGTCATGGGAGGATTACCATGAATGAAATTGTACGTCGTTTTATAATGATGATGGGAATTGTTTCTATCGGAACGATTCTCATATTCTTTGATACAACCATTTACCTAACTATCCTCGCTGCCTTCTTGTTTGGCATCACCATGGCTATAGGTCTGGGATTGCTCAAAAAAGAGGATTTTATCCGATTAAAAAATTTCAAGAGAAAATCGGTTAAAAAAACGAAATCAAAGGAAAAAACAGGGAAAAAAGAAGAACCGATAAAAATAGAAAAATTGGAAAAAATAGAACCACAAAAAGATAAAAAACCCGGTAGATTCAAAACGTTTTTTTCACGTTCCTCTAAAAAAGAACAAAAAAATGCCCCCGCTGATAAATCAAAAAAACAAGAGAAAAGCCGATTTTTGGGCGGTCTGAGAGCAGTTATTGCTTCATTTAAAGCAACGGTTGGGAAAACACAGGATAAAAAACACTCTGAAAAAATTGACAGCCTCCTGAATTCAACGATCGATGAACCCCTGGCACCTTCTTCTCGTACTGCAGGAAATAAGCCTGAACCAGCATTTCCGGATGTCGACGGTGATGCCTCTGATGATCTGGGGTTTGACGATGAGGACTTTGGGAGCCTGGACTCTCTTGAAATAGAAGGAGATGAGAGTTCTTTTGATTTTGACAGCGTTCATTTAACGGAATCTCGTACCGAAACGAGCGAGGGTTCTGGTGGACTGAATCTCGACGACGAAATTAACGCTATCCTTCTTGCCGGAAATGCATTTGATGACGATGATACCTTTTCAGCAGACGGCTCCAGCGATAGCCTTTCTTCTAAACCCAAATCCAAAAGAACAGACGATCAGGTTTCACATCCGGAAGAAGGATTATTCAACTCAGAGGAATTTTTCGTACAGGGCATCGAAGACGGACTTGATGAAGAATCGTTTATTAATCTCCCGGAGGGTCTTGCCGATAAACAGCATACCGGCACTCTGACAGATTCACTGGACGAACTCGATACGATAAAAAATTATGACCTATTGGATAGTAAAGATGATGCTTTTTTAGATTTTGATGCAATTAATCTGGATGAGCTTGAAATGGACGGTTTGTCTCTTGATTCAGATGAAATTATCATTGAAGAAGAAGAAGATATCAATGAGAATGGCATCTTTCCGGATGATTATGTTTCGTCACAGGATGCAGGCAAGGGTGAAAATAAGGATAATAAATTTTCGCCTGAAAATTCTGGTCTTATTACTCCTGGCGTTCCCGTAGCAATATCATTTTCCGGAAAAAATGAATATGATGATATTCTGAATCTTCTGCAATCAGATATAAAAACTACCAAAAAACTCCCTCAGAAAAGTCTTCTGCGTGACATGAAGGATGTACATGTCAATGCAATAGATCTCGAGGAAGAACTCGAAACAGTTCTTCATTTGATGGGAGGAAAACCCAGCCCCATTAACAATATACCGGACAGGAGTGAAGAATGACAGCAATCCCCGTTAAAATTGAAGTCGAAGGTACATGGATAGCAGCCAAAATTGAGCTTGATGAAACCAGTATTTATCTCCCTGAACCCATAAACAAAAAGATCCTGATAAAATCTATTGATGACGTCCAGCAGAAAAAAAATGTTCTCACGATCACTGTTAAAGATACTGATTATCGCATTGCAACCGTGCCAAAAGCACTCGTTGTGCTTAAACGGGTAATTCTGATGGGGTGTTCAGGATATCGTCTTATGGCATATTTTATTTCTCCGGCCATCAGGGGCGGTGTAATGGTCAAAACCGCGGCATGGGAAAAAGGGGCAATTAACGTCCTGAAAACAGGCATCTGGTTTGTAAGCCGTGATAATCAGATATGCATTCCCATAGCAGATGTTTCCGCAATTGAACAGACCGAAAGAGATGTACAGGGAACGGACAAAGAGGTTGTGAAGATCGATCATGTTGATAGCGGGGAGGTTTCAACAAGTTTTGTCCTTTGTCCCCCAACGACTCTTCAGGTGCTCTATAACTACCTCACCGATGCCACCAAAGGAAGTTCAATGGATGGAGAACTTGATCCGCTCTCAAGTCAGGTTGCAATGCTTGTATACAGCGGAATGGACACCCATTCAATTGAAGGGATGCTGGGAAAATCCCAAAAAGAGATTGATATGGTTTATAATAAAATGCTCTCACTTGGACTGGTTGAAGTCGTTTTGACACGCCGTGAAGTGGAACTGACAACAAAAGGCGTCAGGTATGTAACAGAGGCCGTGAAACCACCCTCGCTATAATCAACTCAATTAACAAATATTAATTTACCTATAAAAAAATCTAGCCGGTTTAATTCCAATATACCCCTTTAAGAATATTTAATACACATGTAACATAAGAATTATTAGATCACATATGGGAAGGATTCTGATCGTTGATGATACTCTCTTTATGAGAACACTGCTGAAAAATATCTTGTTCTCGGGGAATCATGACATCGTAGGTGAAGCTGAGGATGGGGAGGATGCTATCAAAAAATATGCAGCTCTTAAGCCCGATCTTGTTACCATGGATATTGTCATGCCGAAAAAAAATGGGATTGAAGCATTAAAAGAGATTGTGATGATTAACCCGGGAGCGAAAGTGATTATGTGCACTGCTGTCGGACAAGAACAGATGGTCAAACTTGCCATCAAAACCGGTGCCAAAGGATATATTGTAAAACCGTTTCAGGCACCTAAGGTTTTGGAAGAGATAAACAACGTATTAAAATCATCATAAGATTGTATTATGCTTAGAGTTCTCATCGTCGATGACTCAGTATTCATCCGGACAGTTTTATCAGACATACTGAGCCGTGCTCCCGATATCGAAGTAATCGGAAAGGCTTGTGATGGCGTTGAAGCACTTCCGATGATTGCAGAGCTTAAGCCGGATGTGATGACCCTTGACATTCAGATGCCCCGGATGGACGGAATTGAAACCTTAAAAGAGATTAATAAGCAGTTATACCGGCCAAAAATACTGATATTAAGCACACTTGCAACGCGTGATGCTGAACTGACATACACGGCATTGCGTCTGGGTGCTGATGATTTCATGCTAAAACCCCGTAACATCGTAAATATGCGGGGTATTGAGAATGAATTGACCGCAAAGCTCAAACAGCTTGTGAGCATCGCAGAACCCCAAAAATGTGTGCCGGAGAGATCCGTTCCTGCTGAAAATATTATTTTAATTGGTTCATCTGCAGGGGGACCTCCCATGCTGGATCTGATCTTTTCATCGCTCTGTGGAGGTCTCAATGCTGCGTTTATCATTACCCAGCATATGCCTGAGGGGTTTACCGCAGCCCTTGCAGAACGCCTCAACAGAATTTGTCCCATGCCGGTTAAAGAGACCGAGAGCGGTGACATTCTCACCAATGGGCATGTTTACCTCTCCAAGGGAGGGTATCATACTGTACTATCCCGGCATGTTGATGAAAAGGGCCGTAAGGGCGGACAGATAGTATTAACAAAATCAGATCCGGTCCATGCCGTCCGCCCGGCAGTCGATGTTACCTTTTCTTCTGGCGCCAAGGTATTTGGAAAGAACTGTCTTTCTGTTATTCTCAGTGGAATGGGAAATGATGCAGGAGAAGGGGCACTTGCAATAAAGAATGCCGGTGGCAGAAATTACGCAGTTCGCGAAGAAGACGCTCTGGTATATGGCATGGCCAGATCTGCCCTGAAGCGGGATTCTATTGAGAAGGTCATACCACTTAACAGAATTGCCCGTGAAATTATGAAATACATTGCAACGAAGGAGTGAATAATGGCTGAAGATGAGACATACCGGAAGCTCTTTGTAGCTGAATCAATCGAAAATCATGAGAATATTGTAAATAATCTTTTAATTCTTGAAAATGGTTCCGATGATACAGCAATTGATGAGATATTCCGGGCTGCCCATACCCTGAAAGGAATGTCAGCATCAATGGGATTTGATGAGATGGAAACACTTTGCCACTCCATGGAAGATGTGTTACATCTGATCAGAAGTGGTGTACGCAGTGTCGATAGAGATCTTATTGATATCCTTCTTGCATGCACGGACATCATTGAAGAGATGCTTGATGATGTTGAAGCAGGGGGAAACTGTTCATCTTCGGATTCACGGGTGTTGACCGGAAAACTGAAATCACTATTGTTAGAAGCGGATGATACCCCAAACGTGGAATCCGGACGGTCTTCTCAGATGGGTATGGTATCTCTGAAACCGTCAGCGACATACTCTCATCACATATCTCTCTTTGTTGATAAAGACAGTCATATGAAGGATAGCCGTGCACTTCTTGCCATTAAAAATCTGATGGAGATTGGAAAGATAGTCAGTTGCAGTCCATCCGCTGAAAAACTGGAATCTTCCGACTCAGAATTTACGGGCACCCTGAATATCTGCTTTCGTACCGATTCAGATGAAGAGGGTATTCGAAAGGCAGCAACGGTTACAGAAATATCGGATGTCACCATAGTGCCGTATTCATCAGCACAGAATGAGGTGTCCGGAGAAGAAATTTGTACAGATGATGCGCCAACAACGAATAAAAATCTCTTTAAAATAACGATAACGGTTTCTGAAGATAGTGACTACGGAGACGTACGGGCAATGATTGCGTATCAGAATCTGGCAGATATCGGGCAAATTATTTCGTCTGTCCCAACCCCGGAGGATCTTGATAACGGAAAATTCTCCGGAATCCTGACCGTCGTCCTTCAATCAGATGCGGGCCCTGATGCTTTACATGACACAGCGTCCGGTGTTGATATTCAGCATGTTCTTGTTGAACCATTTGTTCAGGAAGAAGAGACTGACATAGATGTCCTATCCTGTTCTGATGCAGACGATTCAGAAGATGACGAAGAGACCGGTCCGGAGAAAACGACAAAAAAGCTCAAAAAGAAAGAAGTTCTTAATATCCGGGTTGATATTCACCGGCTTGACCAGATGATGAACCTCGTCGAGGACCTTGTCATTACCGGCGGGAGACTCCGTCAGATTGCCCATCAATATAGCAGCAAGGAGATGGATGAGGCGCTCAATATGGTCAGTCGTTCTGTTTCTGACTTGCAGAATCTCATGATGAATATCCGTATGATTCCCCTCAATCAGATATTTAACCGGTTTCCCCGTGTCGCCCGGGATGTTGCCATGCATGATGAAAAAGAAGTGGAATTCATTATGAGTGGAGGAGAGACAGAACTTGACCGAAGTGTTATTGACGGACTGGGTGATCCTCTCCTTCATCTGATTCGTAATGCGGTGAATCATGGGATTGAAAGACCGGATCGTCGTATTAAGGCGGGTAAAGATCCTAAGGGCTCTGTCGTTCTTTCTGCATGGAGAGAGAGAGGGAATGTCCTCATACGACTGAAAGATGATGGTGGCGGAATTTCTCCGGACGTGATTCTTTCAAAGGTTATCGAGAAGGGCCTTATAGCACCAGAACTCTCAAAAAACCTGACCCGGGATGAAATTATTAATTTCCTGTTCCACCCGGGTTTTTCCACTGCAGAAGAGATTACTGATATCAGTGGGAGAGGTGTTGGCCTGGATGTGGTTAAAAGCGCCATCGAATCACTGAAAGGGACAATCAATGTAGAGACGGAAGAGGGGAAAGGAACAACCTTTACGCTGGTCCTTCCCCCCACGATGGCAATTATTGAAGTGATGATGGTCCGGATAAACGGACAGAGATGTGCCATTCCGATTGCTGCTGTCGTTGAGGTGGCACGAATTAACCGGAAATTGATCAGCCGGATTGGAAAGAATGAAGCCATTCCCTTCAGGGGAGATGTTCTTCAGATTCATCACTTAAATGATATGTTTAAAGGAGAGAGCAACGGCGATATTGTTGTTGTTATCCAATATAAAGGTACGAAATGCTGCATCCCGGTTGATGTAGTAGAAGGACAACAGGAAGTCGTTGTCAAACCATTAAGCAATGTAATCGGATCCTGTAAGGGGGTGAGTGGCGTCACAATTCCTGGTGATGGAAATGTGGTTCCCATTCTCGATGTAAATTCAATGATATGAGGTTTGAGTAAAATGGAAATAAGTGAGCAACAACTGGACATGCTAAAGGAAATGGGAAACATAGGTGCTTCTCACGCAGCGACCTCTCTTTCCCAGATGCTGATGAGTGAAATTGATATGACCG
The DNA here is from genome assembly GCA_964496155.1 of uncultured Methanoculleus sp. Lineage (GTDB taxonomy): Archaea > Halobacteriota > Methanomicrobia > Methanomicrobiales > Methanomicrobiaceae > Methanogenium. The sequence goes on along the minus strand of CAZBYH010000020.1, from coordinate 2,445 downwards.
TACCACAGGTTGCTGTTATTGATATTTCTCAGGTCAATCAATACTTCGATGAAGAAATTTCTGCCATGGTGGTATTTGAGATACAGGGAGAAATTGAGCCTGCAGGATATATTGTCTGCCATATCCCACAGTTATCTGCCATTCGGCTGACCAATACGATGCTGGGTTCAACCGATGAAGATCGGGAATTTAATGAGCTTGATAAAAGCGCAATCCTCGAAATTGGAAATATCATGATCTCCCATTTCCTTGATGCCACCGCAGAACTGCTTGGTGTTGTCATGCTGCCATCACCCCCGATGATGTCGATAGATATGGCCCTTGCTGCCTTTGAAAATATTCTGGCACAGGTGGCAATGGATGTTAATGAGATTATTCTCTTTTCAACAGAGTTGAAATCTTTAAATAATGACATCAAAAGCACGATTATTATGCTGCCTCAGGAAGAAACCCTCAAGGAGATATTACGGCTCCTGAACAACTTAATCAATCCCGAAATATAAAGGTGGCCTTGCTTAATGGGTAACATAGAGGAAGATGGTTCCAAGAAACTAAATGTTGGTATTGGAGAGTATTCCATAAAACACTCACATATTTCATCAATTGGACTTGGGTCCTGTGTTGCACTCATTCTGTATGACCGAAAACATGGATTGGGCGGACTGGCACACGTGATGTTGCCTGAGAGTAATGGCAGAAGTGAACGACCGGGAAAATTCGCTGATACCGCAGTGCCTCACCTGCTCCAGGAAATGGAAAAATGCGGGTCTTCAAAGAGAAGTTTAACTGCATCACTCGTTGGCGGGGCGAGTATGTTTGCGCAGTTTAAAGGGAATCTTGATATCGGAAAGCGAAATATCGAAGCCCTGAAACTACATCTTGATGAATGTCATATTTATATTGGAATCGAAGATACTGGGGGAACATCCGGAAGGTCGGTCGATTTTTACCCTAAAGACGGAGGTAAAATAACCGTTCGAAGAGCAGATGGGAAATGTTACGAGCTTTAATACTCTCAGTTGCCCTCTTTTGTATTATCATACCGGTATCCGGTACTCTTATTGCATATATACCTGCAAGCAATTCCATTTCCTCGCTTGATGTCATGGATATTGCAGAGAGTCATGACGGCACAATTGCCTTTGCGACAACAAATGGCCTCTCTCTTTTTGACTCCGGGTGGGTAACTATCCATTCAGAGACATGGGAATATGACACCGGTTTAAAGGATAATTTTATTAATACCGTCGCATATGATAGCAATAATCATCTTTGGCTCGGTTTCTCTAAAGGCGTACAGACCTATGATGGGACGGTGTTTACCCGGGTTGGAACTGATAAGGTTTTTTCCACAATGGATATCCATGATATTCTTCGCGATGGTAAGGCCATCTGGATTGCTAACGGGAATTCCGGGTTACATTATTTTTCTGAAGGAAAATGGGAATGGATACGTCCATTTGCTGAAAACGGGCCCGGTGCCTATTTTATCACTTCCATGGCAAAGGATCATGCAACAGGAAACGTCATCCTGACATCCCGTTCCAATGGTGTCTGGAAGGGGGTACGGGATAAAGAGGGTTTTATCTTTTCTGAAATTGCTTTTGATGAAGAAGATTACGGAAAAATGGAGCACGTCGTAGACAATCCGTTTGGGGGTGTCATTCTTTTTAACCGGGATGCTGTCCTCCTCTATTCAGAATCAAATGGTATTACCGCAATCATTAGTCCTGCAGCTCTTGGGCCTTCCACATCCCGTATCAATGATGTTCGTGTAACGGAGGATGGGATATTTGTTATTGGCACAAATAACGGGCTATATGGATTACGCGATGATGAGATCATCGTCCATATCACCCGGAATATGGTTGGCGTTACGAGTAATGAAGTGACAAAAGTATTCCCTGATGCAAAAGGACGGTGGTGGTTTGTCACAAAGGGTGAAGCGGGATATTACCTGCCGGATGTCGCAACTGAAAAAATACCGGTAAAAATTGTTGCTAAATCAATGCCTGAGAATCCAGTGAGTAGCGAATCAACCAGTCCCATCCTGATTCCCGTTCATTATGTCTCAGTTTAATTATGAATCTTCAGAACTTTTTTTGCATAAAGATCGATTGAATCAATAAACAGCATGCGGGCCCGTTTTGATTCTTCATCTTCAGCATGAAATATATCCTCTACAATATAATCCAGTGGGACGAAATAATAGGATAATGATTTGTACCGGCGTAGCAACTCCCGGTATTGCGTTTGTGCCTCCTTCTCCTGATCTTTTAAGACAAAAAACACCCAGTCAAAAATCTGTATCAGGTATGCTGGCATCCCTTTCTCTGATGCTATCGTGCGGTAGTGCGAATATGAGGTTTTGCCGGTTGCAATCAGGGAAAGTTTCAGTCCATAGTACACCGGTTCAAGACTGTCAGGATACTGCTGCATCATCTG
>CAZBYH010000019.1:0-16475 GCA_964496155.1 uncultured Methanoculleus sp. | reverse complement strand
TCTTAAGTGGGCAGGAGGTCAAACTCAGTTACTTAATGAATTCTCAAAACGGATACCAAAAGAACTCAATGATGGTGAACTATCAACATTCATAGAGCCTTTCATTGGCGGAGGGGCGGTTTTTTTCGATTTTAATAGCACATTCTCATTTGATGAGTGTCACCTCTATGATATAAATGAGGAGTTATATCTCACATATAATGTTGTCAAAAGGGATGTGGAAGATCTCATCGAGTGTCTCCTTAATCTCACCGAAACATTCCTTTCAAAGGAAGAAGAAGGAAGAAAAGAGTATTTTTATTCCATACGCGATGAATTCAACCAAACGAAACAGAATATCAATTATAAATCTTACGGGAAGGCGTGGATACCGCGAGCATGCCAGCTGATATTTATGAATAAAACCTGTTTTAATGGCTTATTTCGAGTGAATTCACAGGGGGGATTCAATGTACCTTTTGGGCGATATAAAAACCCAAAAATCATTTATCCTGACCTGTTGAGAAAAGACTCCGAAATTTTGCAAAATACAACGATTCATCTGGGCGATTTCGAAAACTCATCACCGTATATTACGGAGAATTCATTCGTATATTTTGACCCTCCGTATCGGCCCTTAAGCTCCACCGCATCATTTAACCAATATTCTAAAGGAGGATTCGATGATGCCGACCAGCGGCGTCTTGCAAAGTTTTTTGCAATGTGTGATGGAAAACACGCAAAATTACTGTTGAGCAACTCAGACCCGAAAAATATCAATCAGGATGACGATTTCTTTGACGTCCTCTATGCAAATTATTACATTGAACGTGTTCCCGCGAAAAGAATGATCAATTCTGATGCGAGTAAACGCGGAGAGATCAATGAGATTATCGTCACGAATTATTAATTTTGGATTTTAAAAGGCATCATAATTGATTGTTAAATTAAAAAAATATCATAGCATTTAAAAAAATCCAAACACAAAAATTACGCCCCCAACAGGACTCGAACCTGTGACATTCTGGTTAACAGCCAGACACTCTACCAACTGAGTTATGGAGGCATGCACAACACCTGTGTGCTATACAAGGTCGCAGTGGAGGGATATAAATATTATCGATTTGCTCCGTTCTCTTCACGCATTGATTCAAGAAGAGTGACGATAGCATCGATCTCTGAATAAAGCGTTTTTATCCCTTCTTTTGCTTCTTCTGTCACCATTGCACCAGCCGGTGATGCCTGAATATACCCCTGTCCTTCAAGCACCTTCAGGGAGTAGCGCACACGATGGGCAGGCAGGCCCGTGAGTTCAGCCAGTTTCATTATTCCAATCGGCTGGTTCTCTGCTACGATGCGCACCACCCTGAGATGCCGCTCCACCAGTTCCACTTCAGACAGGATCTTCTCAAGCATCAGTGTCGCCTGTATGTTCCCCGGCAGAAACGGATGGCTCCGTATGCTTTGCCGGTTTCCCGGATGTATCATCCTGGGCCATCAGCCATTCCTTGTCTCTCTTATAGGCATTCCTGAAATACAGTGCTAAGACAATTGCCCCCGCGCCACAGATGGCTGCGATCGGGTAGCTGTAGAACGGAATTACCCCAAACGCAGCAACGATTGACAGTGCTGCGAGAAGGAAAATTGCATTTAGAACCATGGTGAGCTTTGCAAATTTCATCGTGAATATCTGCTTTGCTGACTCGTCCATTATCTATCCATCAACTCGTCAGGATAAAATTACTTGTGCTTTGCTTTGCAATGATCAGGCATGGAGACGCTCAACGAGGCCATGGAGAAGGCAGGGGCGGCAGCCTACGTCATCTATGCTTCCTCACAGGACCCAGATATGCGGTATCTGACACAGTTTGTCATATCTGACCCCTTATTTTATGTTCAGAAGCGAGGGAAGGAGGGAATCATCATTGTACCACAGATGGAACTGGATCGGGCACAGAGCGAAGCCTCTTGCAGAGCGATTTCCCGTGGTGACGCCCGATTCTTTAAATTCCTCGAAGATGAGGTCAGCCCCCGCCGGGCCGCCGCCCGTATGATATTCGAATATGTTGGCGGAGATATCATTGTACCGGGATCATTCCCGCTGGGAATGGCAGAAGACCTCCGGCTATTCTGCCGGGTCACCGTTGACACGGACACCGTAGAGAGGATGCGGGTAATAAAAAGCCCCCGCGAGCTTGATGAAATCCGTGCCGCACAGGAACGCACCAATGAAGTGATGGCGTTTGCTGAGAATATCATCCGGCATGCAACCGTGCAGGGCAAGGAGCTCTGGTATGAGGAAGCCCCCCTTACCTCAGATTACCTCCGGCGGGAGATGCACTGCTGGCTCCTCCGGCATGGGTATATCGCACGCGACACGATTGTCTCATGTGGGTTGGAAACCGCCCAGCCCCACAACGTCGGCTCCGGTATCCTCCTCGCGAATGAACCAATTCTCATCGATGTCTTCCCCCAGAACGAGAAAACAGGATATTATGCTGATATGACCCGAACGTTTGTCAAGGGTGAACCATCCTCTGAAATACAGGGTATCTATGCGACCGTCCGTGATGGGCAAACACTCGCAGAAAAGATGATTCGACCGGGCATCACCGGTGCAGAGGTGCACAATGCCGTAATCGACCATTTTACTGAATGTGGTTACGCCACCGGAGACGAAGGGTTCATCCACAGCCTCGGCCACGGAGTCGGTCTCCAGATTCACGAGAACCCCTCCCTCTCTCCGCGGGGTGACACCCCGCTTGCGGCAGGTCATGTAGTCACGGTTGAACCTGGTCTCTACTACCGGAATATAGGAGGGGTCAGACTGGAGAATTTAGGTGTTATAACCAAAGATGGTTTCGTCTGTTACACGAAATATGAGAGGAAGCTGATCGTATGAACGAGGATATTTTATCTAATTATATGGAAGCAGGAGCACTTGCAAAGCGATTCCGTGACAAAGCAGCGACAATGGTCCTCCCGGGCGCATCAATTCTGGAACTGGTAGACACCATCGAGCAGGCCATCCGTGATGAAGGAGCCGGGATTGCGTTCCCGCTCAATATCTCAATAAACGAGGATGCGGCCCATGATACTGCGGGACCGGGGGACGACCGCCTCTTTTCAAAAGGAGATGTAGTAAAGGTTGATCTTGGCGTCCATATCGATGGATACGTCGCAGACACCGCAACGACTGTTGACCTTGGTGACAACGCTCTCTTAGTGGAAGCGTCACGGGCGGCCCTGAATGCGGCCATTGCATTGGTCCGCCCGGGGATTACCACCGGTGAAATGGGCACCATTATCCAGCATGAGATCGAATCACGGGGTTTCCGCCCGGTGGCAAACCTCACCGGACACGGGCTTTCCCAGTATTCACTCCACGGAGAACCGATGATACCTAACATCGCCATGAACGGCGGCGCGGTCATCAAAGAGGACATGGTATTTGCGGTTGAACCTTTCGCGTCAAACGGCACCGGAATGGTCTCCGATGGCAACCGAACCGTGATCTATAGCCAAATCGCCAACCGGGGGGTGCGGCTTCCTTCGGCAAAACGGGTACTGAACCAGATTCGTGATCGGCGCTCCCTCCCATTCGCCAAACGCTGGCTGACAGGCGATAAGATCGATCTTGCCCTTTCCTCACTGAAGAAGAGCGACGTGGTGCGGGGCTATCCGGTCCTCCATGACATTTCCGGGTCACTTATCTCCCAGGCAGAACATACTCTCATTGTAACCGAAGATGGCTGTGTGGTAACCACCCTCTAGCCAACCTTTTTTGGTCTCTGCGTAGTACATTTTATGTTACGCATGTCTGATGTTGCTGATTCAATGGTTCTTGATCTCATGGAAATTCTTCTGACGGCCGCTGTCGCCAATGAAATTACCGAGATCACGAAGAATGATATACCACAGAAATTACGGAAAATAACCGGGATGTCCGGATCAGCGTCAGAATTCAAACGCCCGTTGGTAATCAGCGAAGGAATTCTCGACCGCGAGATGGGGGTGAAAAGTGCGTATGAACGCCTGCGCTCAAATCCTTTCGTTGACTTTGACGAATTCGGACAGCGTCTCTCCATCACCGCACTTGCACCAGCGATACAGTGGTTTGTAAAGAAAGGTGGGAAAAAATGGGTGGATCAGAATCCTGCACTTTCGCTTTATGCAGAGAGAAATACCATCGGAAACTTCTCTTATCAGGAAGCACTGAAAAAGAACGGCCGATTTGAGGACTCGGTCGAGTATATTGAGGCAAAAATTGCTCCGATCGTTGCTGAGTCAGAGGAAATGCGCAATGCCCGTGACCTGATCATCATCTATGCTCCGGATGAGATGGAGTACAGTATGGACAATCTGGTCTGCACCGTAGGGCAGCTGGATGCTATTAAAAAGATCGGTGTGGCATTGAAAAACCGTGATTTCCTGTGTGAACACCGGATATACGAGTTTGGAAAACTGCTCTTTGTGGGCCCTCCGGGAACCGGAAAGACTTCCCTTGCGCTTGCATTGTCACGCGAACTTCATATGCCTCTTCTTGAAGTCCGTCTTGCGATGATCACCTCTCAGTACCTGGGTGAGACATCCAAGAATATCGACCGCATATTTGAGCTGGCGCGGCGCCTCTCCCCCTGCATACTCTTTATTGACGAGTTTGACTTCGTGGCAAAATCCCGTCTCACCGATGACAACGCTGCAATGAAACGGGCAGTGAACATGCTCCTCAAAAATATCGATATGGTCAGTTTCGTCAAAAACGGTGTTCTTCTCATTGGGGCAACGAACCATCCCTCTCTGCTGGATGAGGCAGCATGGCGGCGCTTTGATGATGTCGTGGAATTTCCCATGCCAGACTGCACAATGCGCCGGGATATCCTGCGCGCGGTCACTTCTCTGATTGAGTGCGAATGCGACTTTGATTCCATTGCTGAACAGACTGAAGGATTCTCCGGTGCAGACCTGCGGATGATGATCAAAGAAGCGATCATTGCTGCCCTTATGGATGAACGCCATAAAGTAACCGCTGAAGATATCGATATCGGCATGAAAAATCTCAAGAACCGTCACGTCATCCGGAGCAATATCTAATGTTCAGGTGTTTTTTTAGATGACCGTTAAAATCACACTTCTTGGAACCGGTGACACCACCGGCACCCCTCTTGTCGGGTGCACCTGTCCGAACTGTACCAGAGCCGCTGCGTCGGGGATGGAACGCCTTCGCACCTCTCTTCTGGTAGAACATGAAGGGTTCACCCTCCTCATTGACACTTCACCGGATCTCCGCAGACAGCTGCTTCACGTGGATTCACCCCATATCAATGCCATCATCTGGACGCACGGGCACTACGATCATTTTGGGGGGTTTAATGATTTTTACCGGGTACAGAAATATCCTCCCGCGTATGGTGCCCCCGAGGTGTTAGATTATATGCAAAAGCAGTTCCATTTCATTCCCTTTACTGCCCACCCCCAGGAGCCCTATGTGCCGTTTGACATGGGCGGCCTGCAGATCACTCTGGGAGAAGTGAACCACCCTCCTACGCCAACCTACGGCCTCCTCATTGAAGATGGGAATACCCGCATCGGATATACAGCAGACACAAACCCCGACATCCCACAGCGTACGAAAGAGCTTCTGGACGGGTGTGATCTCTTGTTTGCTGATGCGCTTTTTCCCAATGGGATTCAGCATCCAAAACATATGAACTATTCAGAAGCTATCTCTCTCGCACATGAACTGCATGCAAAGGATTTCCGTCTTGTTCACCTCTCACATAAAATCGGGTTGGACGCCCCCCATATCGGGCACGACGGAGATACATTCGTACTCTGACACAAAGCTGCCGTTCAATTTTTTGAAAACCATTTTTGTTTTTCTGCCCGAAAAACCAATATATATTTACCCGTTCGTTCACAGAACTATACGGTACGTATGGAAATCAAAATTCTTGAGCTCAAACCCGGCATGGTAAAGATCCTTTTTGTCGGCGAGAGCCACACCTATATGAACGCCCTGAATCAACAGATTCTCATGGACCCCCGTGTGGATGTATCATCGTACAATCCAAAGTTCGATTTCACTGACCCCGAACTGTTTGTCTCAACAAAAGGTGGTGTAGATCCCTTTGTGGTCATCATCGATGCAGCCCGCCAGATCAGTGCGGACTGCGCTGAACTGCTGGACGCAATTCAGCAATGCTAGAGATATCATATACTTTTTTCAAACTTTTTTTCTGAATCCGCATTTATCCGGTAACCACCGGGTATGGAACACAGTCATGCAAAAACAGCGATTACGCTGAGGTGAAACGCATATGCCTTCAGGATAATGCCCCGGAAAACCAGTAAAAAAAGGAGAGGTAGGTTACACCCGTTCGGTGAAGACAATCGAACCCGCAACACGGGTAATACGAATCTCCAGTTTCTGACCGGGTTTTCCACCGGCCACGTACATAGTGTATTTCCCGATTCTGACCACGCCATCGCCACGCTTTGATATGGATTGGATCTCTACTTCCATCTCTTTGCCTTCTTCCAGCTGGTTTGCCACTGATTCAGGGCGGGCACGTCTTTTTCTGACCGGCCTGTGACTGCCACAGGCATCACATCGCAAAAGGGTAATGCGCCCATCCTTTACGAGGCGGGTGTCAGGCTTACCGCACTCAGAACACATGACATAATCCTCGGTATACTTTACTACCAGATTTTTGATCAGGTCAATTTCAAACTTGCCGTTAAAAACCGCCCGGTTTCCTTCTAACTTACCGGATGTTCCCAGTTCACCCAGCAGGAACTTCATCAGGTGGTCAGGTTCACGGCGGAGAATTGATGAAATCTCTGAAAAATTTTCAAGGACTGTCGTTTTCCCCTCGATAAACACCTTTGCCGGAGGCACAGTAAACCGTCCCTCATCACCCGAGGTCTCGGTGATATTTTCATAGGCATGGTCAAGCAGCGCTTTGTATGGGTCGGTCATGCAAGTACCGTTAGTATTCTACTAACTTAATAGTGCTTTTCACACCTCCGGGATACACTGATCCAATTACCCAGCCTCTTTGCCCTTCAGGCGCATGCAGAAAGCTGTATACACACCATTAATAGCGCAGATGTCTAACCATTTTGCATCATGGTATCTGCCGGAGACCTTGCATATTTGGAAGAACAACTGAAGCGGCCTATAACTCCGCTTGAATACGCCTGTTTCGAAAACCTTTGGAGCGAACACTGTAGTTATCGCTCAACCAAGACATTTCTGAAGACACTCCCAACTACGGGTGAAAACGTCCTTCTGGGGCCGGGTGATGATGCAGCCATTGTGAAATATTCAGATGATATTGCACTTGCAATCGGCATGGAATCCCATAATCACCCTAGTTACGTAGATCCATTTGACGGGGCTGCGACCGGCGTAGGCGGCATCGTGCGGGACATCATCTCCATGGGTTCCAAACCGATTGCGCTCATGGATCTTCTCTACTTTGGCCCGATCACCGAAGAGAAGAACCGGTATCTCCTTGAGCATGTGGTGCAGGGCGTCGGTGACTACGGCAACTGTATCGGCGTCCCGGTCGTACGGGGAGAGGTGGCATTCGATGAAGGATACTCCGGCAATCCTCTTGTCAATGTGGTCTGTGTGGGAATTGTAGATCCAAAGAAATACCTCACCGCACGGGTAAAGAAGCCCGGCAACCGGCTGGTACTTTATGGGGCGTCCACCGGGAGAGACGGTCTTGGCGGGGCATCGTTCGCCTCCCGTGATCTCTCGGAGGACGCAGAGGCAGAAAACCGGCCCTGTGTGCAGGTCGGTGATCCATATACCGAAAAATTACTCATTGACGCGACAATGGAGATGGCAGCCACCGGACATATTGTGTCATGCCGTGACCTGGGTGCGGCGGGACTCGCAGGCGCATCGTCTGAGATGTCCGCCAGTTATGGCGCCCGTATCAAGGCGGACGCAGTCCACCTGCGAGAGACGGGTATGAATGAGGTGGAGATTATGCTTGCCGAGTCGCAGGAGCGGATGCTCATGGAGGTCGCTGCAGACGACATTCCGGCACTTGCGGCCATCATGGATAAGTACGGCCTACAATGGCGCGATATTGGTGAGGTCATCAAAGAAAAACGCTATATCGTCACCTTTGAAGATAACGTAGTCTGTGATCTCCCGATTGCTCTGCTGGTGGAAGGGGCGCCGGCAGAAACATGGGCATCCCTCTCCTATTCACACGAACGTCCCTATCAGGCTCCAAAAGGAGATATCAAAGAACTCTGTCTTGCAGTTCTCTCCCATCCTGATGTGGCCCGCAAGGACTGGGTCTCCCGGCAGTATGATCATGATGTGCAGCTGCGAACCGTTTCTATTGCAGGTGGCGCTGCTGTTCTCCGGCTGGGAAATGCTGCGCTCTCCCTCTCCTGCGGTTGCTCTCCGCGGCATATCGAACTGAAACCGTACGAAGGGACGGCAAACACCGTCTATGAAAATGCGGCCAACCTTGCCTGTGTTGGCAGTACACCTCTCTGCGTGGTAAACTGCCTGAACTTTGCAAGCCCTGTTCACCCGGAAGTCTACTGGCAAATGGGTGAGGCAGTGCGCGGGATGGGCGATATGGCAACGGCCGTCGGTGCGCCGGTGGTGGGTGGCAATGTCTCGCTCTACAATGAGAGTGATGAGTTTGGAACACGCATTCTCCCCACCCCATCTATCGGAATGGCAGGAAAGGGACCCGTGCTCCGGTACACCCTTCCTGGAGCAGGAGCCACGCTTGCCCTTGTCGGCAGTTCTGTCCCTGCTCTCGGAGGCTCTGTGCTGGATGTAGTAACCGGGTGCGGCGGCAACGCCCCGGAGATGGCGAATCCTGCTATTCTCGATAAGATTCGTTCATTCGTCCGGGACGGAGGATTTGCAGCTGATATCTCTGCAGGCGGGTTGATCACAGCTCTCGCGGAGTGTGCACCTGTTGCCACAGTCACCCTTGCAGGTGATGCTATACCGGCTCTCTTTGATGAATCGCCGGGCAGATTCCTTATTGCATACACGGACAAATCAATTGCTGAAGGGCTTGATGCAGTAGAAATCGGCACAGTTGGCGGCGATGAACTCATCATATCGGTAAGTGGAAATACTATTATATTCACACCTCAGGAGATTGACGCAGCACTGGGAACCCTGACATCAGTGATGTGTGCTGAGTGAAACAAGGGCTTAAAATCCTATATAACGTTAACAATAGACAAGGAGGGAAATCTGAACATGATGACAATTCTTCTCGCGGATGACGAACCCGGTCTTCTTGAACTGGGTAAGGTCTTTCTCGAGCGGACAGGCGATCTGACGGTGATCACCGCACTGGGTGCAGAGGAAGGTATGGAGATCCTCAGGACAACAAAGATCGATGGTATCATTTCAGATTATCAGATGCCGGGTATAGACGGCATTGCATTTCTGCAGAAGGTGCGTATCAGATATCCCGATATGCCCTTTATGATGTACACCGGGAAAGGGCAGGAAGACGTTGTGATCTTAGCCCTGAGAAACGGCTGTGATTATTATCTACCCAAAGGCGACGATCCAAAGGGTGAATTTGCCGAACTGGCACTGCAGGTCAGACGGATGGTAAAGAACAAAAACCTTGAACGGGATCTCAATGAGAGTGAAGAGCGGTATCGGCTTATCATCGAGAACTTCACCGGCATCATCCTTCAGCGCCATGCGGATAACCGCATTATCTATGCAAACGGTGCGGTGGAGAGTATCACCGGGTATCCGGCTGAGATGCTCATGTCCGGCGATTTTGGATGGGATACGATTGTCCACCCGGATGATTTGTCAATTCTTTCCCGTACGGTTGAGGATGCACGTGCCGATCCGGCGGCTGTCAGCGTGAGTGAATATCGTATCATTGCGCGGGAAGGAGATGTCCGATGGGTTCAGGAGTCGTGCAATTATGTCCGTAAAAAGAACGGCAAGATTGCCTCGATTCACGGGACACTCTATGACATTACCGATCGAAAGCTGATGGAGGAGCAGCTCATCGCACAGCGTGATCTGGGCCTCTCCCTTGCAGCGGCCCGTTCCTTAAGCGAAGCGGTATCTCTCTGTCTCGACACAGCATCACGGGTGGCAGATATGGGATTTGGGGCATTTTATCTGGAGGATGCTCATACAGAGAGTTTCACCCTCTCCTGTGCAACCGGTTTTTCTGAAGCATTTCTCTCCTCGATGCAGAAAATTGGAAAAAATACGCCTCTGGCCCGGCAGGTGTTAGCCGGTGACTACATCTATGCTCACTATGACGATCTTCCTGAGATGCTCGGGTTTACGCCCGGAAAGGAGCGAATACAAGTAATTTTAATCATTCCGATTATCTACAACAATGCTTCAGTTGGATTCATCCTGCTTGGTTCGAATTATACGGAGATTATTCCGGATTCAAGCCTGATGTCACTGGAAGTCATTGCGTATCAGGTAGGCAATGCCATTGCCCGTATCTGGGTAGAAGAGATGCTTGCAAAGGCAGAGATCGGGTCTGGATTTTTCCCGCCAACACCTTCTGAGTGACAGGGAAGGCTGTGATGCCGGAGAGGTGAATCAGGTCCCTTTTTTAAAAAAATCGGCTCCATGAAACGATGGTTCAGAACCCTTTCGTCTGAATTCACCAAATAATTTTAAAGAACAATTTCGTCCCAAAATGTCACTCAAAACCATCAAAACCTGCTGATGCCATCAGCAGGTATTGGTGATCATATAGCAAAAAAATTAGTCAGAGAGATCTCTGAACTGCGGCATAAGGCCACGAACCTCACGCCCGACTGACTCAATCAGGTGCTCTTCCCCCTGTCGTTTCAGTGAGGTGAAGACCGGCCGGTTGACCTGGTTTTCAAGCATCCATTCACGAGTAAACTCTCCGTTCTGAATTTCAGTGAGAATTTCGCCCATTGCGGCGTATGCTTCGGGGCCAATCACACGCGGGCCACGGGTGAGATCGCCATATTCAGCAGTGTTTGAGATGGAGTCGCGCATCTTGGTAAACCCACCCTCATAGATGAGGTCAATAATAAGTTTACATTCGTGAAGCACCTCGAGGTATGCCATCTCTGGTGCATATCCTGCATCCACAAGAGTCTCAAATCCTGCCAGAATGAGAGAGGTCATCCCGCCGCAGAGAACTGCCTGTTCACCAAAGAGATCGGTCTCGGTCTCTTCCTGGAATGTTGTCTCAAGGACAACGGCCCGTGTGGCACCAATTCCTTTTGCATACGCAAGGGCAATCTTCCTCGCATTGCCGGTTGCATCCTGATGGATGGCAATGAGTGCCGGCACTCCGCCGCCCTCAACGAACACCCGCCGGACCATGTGGCCCGGCCCTTTCGGTGCAACCATGATAACATCAACCGTTGGTGGCGGGGCAATCTGCCCGTAGTGGATGTTAAACCCGTGGGAAAACATTACACAGCCCCCTTCCCTGAGATTCGGCATGATCTGGGCGCGGTAAACACTACCCTGAAGTTCATCCGGAAGGAGAATCATAATGATATCGGCCATACCAGCCGCGGTAGCTACATCGAAGACCTCAAAACCGTCTTCGGATGCCTTTTCCCAACTTTTCCCAGGGCGCAGACCGATGATAACATCCAGTCCGGAATCGCGCAGGTTGAGCGCCTGACCCCGTCCCTGAGACCCATACCCGATGACAGCAATCCTTGAATTCTTTAGATCTCCAAGATTTGCATCGGATTCGTAGTATTTCTGTATCATTTTTTCGTACCCAACGGTTGCTGGTTCCTTCATAACTATTATAGCATAGGATAAAAAACCTAACATCAGGAAATTGCTATCTGCAGAATTCTTACCTGAAGTCTGCTTTTTTCATTCGAGGTTAACATGGAACTGCCTGATACACAATCAACCCAACCCGAAGTCAGAATAAACCTAACCCGGGTCGGTGTAAAAAATGTCAAGAAACTTGTTGAAGTTGCCCGTCCAGGGAAGCGCCCGGTAATCTTCATATCAACATTCAATGTATACGTAGATCTCCCCAGCAGCCTGAAGGGTGCAAATCTCTCCAGAAACTTTGAGGTGATTGACGGGGTACTTCAAAAGGCCATTGAGGGTGAAGTGAACGGTATTGAAGAAGTATGCAATGCCGTTGCACGCAAACTCCTTGATCACCATGAATATGCAGACCGCACAGAAGTCAGGATGAAGAGCCTCTACATGGTGAAGCGTGAGACACCAGTGTCAAAGACTGAGTGCCACGAGGTCGTTGAGGTGCATGCCAGTGCGGTGGCTGACAGAAACAATGGTACACCCATCGTTCGGAAGATGATCGGTGCGGAGGTAACCGGTATCACTGCCTGCCCCTGCGCTCAGAACATCATGAAGGAACTTGCTTCAGCAAAACTGCGCAATCTTGAGATCAGTGAGGAAAAAATACAGGAGTTCCTAAACGAAATCCCGATGGCCACGCATAATCAGCGTGGCAAAGGATTCCTTTTGATCGAGACTGATGACGACCAGCGTGTCGAGCTTGAAACCATCATCGACATCCTGAAAGACTCCATGAGCGCCCGAATATTTGAACTCCTCAAACGAGGTGATGAGAGCCATGTGGTCTTCTCGGCACACAGCAATGCCCGGTTTGTGGAAGACTGTGTTCGTGAAATGGCCAAACGGGTGGTTGCAGAATTTTCATATCTGCCGGGTGATTCAGTCATCACGATAAAGCAGACAAATGAGGAAAGTATTCATCAGCATGATGCCTATGCTGAGCGCAAGGCAACCATTGCTGAGCTTAAAGCTGAGATCAAGGCAAATTGATTGATCCATTACCATTTTTTACCGGATATGTGCGTTTTTGTGGAAATTATGCCCTAAAGACGATAGAATACGCGTTAAATAAATGATTAATTGATTAACGCAACCCATTTGACTTAACAGGGGATAGCAACGAAACTTATTTTTAACTGCTTAATCACATATACCATACGTACTTCTTAGCGGGTACGTGTGTTGCAACACACGACACGTGTTTTTATGCATACGCGTGTGTTTGGATAGCCAGAAGAACATAATTTGATAATTAGGCGATAATTTATGTCGAAAGTTGTAGAGATTTCCCCAACCACAAGACATGAGGGTCACACCAAACTTACCATGCAGGTAGACGACAACGGTGTCGTTACCCGCGGTGACTGGCTCAGTCTTACACCAGTACGGGGTATTGAGAAACTTGCCATTGGAAAGAGCATGCACCAGGCACCGAAGATTTCTTCCCGTGTCTGTGGTATCTGTCCGGTGGCTCATACCCTTGCGGGTATTGAAGCAATGGAAGCCTCAATCGGCTGTATCATCCCTGATGATGCATACCTTATGAGAGTCATCCTTCAATGTGCAAACCGTCTGCACAGCCATGCGCTACACAACATCCTGTCACTGCCTGACATGTACCTCCCGGGAACGGACACTCATATTAACCCGTTCACTCCCGAGCAGCCGGTACGAAGTGCAGCACTCAGGATTCAGAAGCTCCGTGAGGTCGGTCAGACTGTCGGTGAGATTGTTGGTGGGGAACCGATTCACCCGTCAAACCCCCGTGTCGGTGGTATGTACAAGAACCTCTCCCCACGTGCAAAACTCAAGATTTATGATATTGCAAAAGAAGCATTGACCCTTTGCGCTGCACATCAGGATTTCATGATCTCCGTCTTCAAGGACTGGGACGCACGTCCAATGGCATCCGTTGCCGGCGGGAAGGAAGTTGAAAAGACCGAGAAATTCGGTTTCCACGATCAGGGCTACATGGCTGTAGACCCACTCTATGGATCCACATCACTTGATCTGGACCAGAGATGGTATCCGGAACGCTGGACTGAGGTCAGTCCATGGGACTGGTACCAGGGTGAACTCGAAGTATCCCTCGAGGACCCAGACTACCCAATTGGCGGCACCACTAAGGTCGGCACCAAGGTATGGCCAGCAATGGAAGCATGCACCGGTGTACCCCTCTATGATGGAGCACCCATCGAAGTCGGTCCCCGTGCACGTCTTGCAATGTTCAGAAACTATGATCGAAAGGGTGCAATGGGCCTGCAGATTGCACGATCAATGGAATTTATGGACTGCCTGTACAGCATTATCGAGGCAACTGAAGCACTCGACTGCAATGGAAAGGTTGTGGCAGATGAGATCCCACAGGGTGACGGTTCACTCGGCTGGGCAGCAAACGAAGCACCACGGGGAACCGATGTCCACCTGACCAAGGTAAAGGACGGCAGGGTTGAATGGTACTCGCTTCTTGTCCCGACCACCTGGAATTTCCCAACTGTCAGCCGCGCACTCGAGGGTGCACCATGGCAGCTCACTGAAGTCATCATGCGTGCCTACGACCCATGTGTGTCCTGTGCAACCCATATGATGGTGGTCGACGATTCGAAGAAGGTAGTGGCCCAGAAACTGTTCCAGTGAGATAGTTGGATGCTTGACTGGTACGCAAAACAGATGATTGTGGGTGTCGGCAATCCGCTCTATACAGATGACGGGTTCGGACCTGCAGTGGTCTCAGAACTCAAGAAGTTGCCCCTCTCCGGCGACCTGAAAATACTGGACGTAGGACTTGCAGGACCGCATTTTCTCTTCACCCTGATAGCAGAGGCAGAGCAGCCTGTCGAAAAGATGGTCATCGTTGACATCCTCGATTTTGGCGGCAGTCCCGGCCGGGTAGCAAAGGTATCTCCAGATCTGCTTGCCAATGAAAAGACGGGCCGATATATGGACCCGCATTCATGGGGGGGGTTTAAAAACCCGCTGACTGAGCTGTCAAAACGAACCGAAGTCGTAATCATCGGGTGCCAGCCTGAAAGCATCGCGATATCCAATATTGATAATGAATCTGAGGATCTCGAATACTGGCTCACGGAACATGTTCAAAAGGCCATTCCGAAAGCGGTGCAAATGGCACTGGCTGAAGTAGGAGTGGAATATGGGACTACTATCACGTCTAAAGAAAATCTTCACGGGGAATGAGCCGGAACAAACTGAGGCGGAATCTGGATCAGCAGCCGTTCCAAAAGCGGTAACTGTTCCGGAAGCACGGCCTGAAGCAAAACCAGCTGTAACACCCGGCGACGTGAAGGTTAAAACAAAGTCTAGAAAAATAGAAACGGAGGAAAAGCCTGTGGCTGAAAAAATTACGATTGGGCACGTGCACATGTCCGGATGTACCGGATGTCTCGTGTCTCTCGCAGACAATTACGAAGGTCTGTTTACGTTGCTCGACAACTATGCAGATCTCAACTACTGTCTGACTCTCGCCGATGTGCGTGACATTCCAAAGATGGATGTGGCACTTGTCGAGGGGTCGGTCTGTATTAACGATCCGCACTCTGTGTCGGATATCAAGAAAGCACGGAACAACGCAACAATTGTCGTTGCATTGGGTGCCTGTGCAGCATATGGTAACATCACCCGGTTTGGCAGAGGCGGTCAGTGGAACCAGCCCCAACATGAGGGTTACCTTCCAATCGGTGACCTAATCAAAGTAGATGTCTACCTGCCGGCATGCCCACCTTCACCGGAGTCAATCCGGAATGTTGCTGTGATGGCATACCTGCTCCTGAAAGGAACCGACGAACAGAAGGAACTCGCAGCAGCATACCTCAAGCCTCTCATGGACCTCGCAGATCGTGGCACCGAGGCATGTGGATGCGATCTTATGTACGACGTCATCAACCAGAGTCTCTGCATTGGATGCGGCACCTGTGTCGCAGCCTGTCCGGTTCGTGCAATCACCATGGCATATGGAAGACCAAACATTAATCTTGATCTCTGTATCAAATGTGGTGCATGCTACGCACAGTGTCCGCGCAGCTTCTTCAACTTTGATGTAATGAACCAGTTTGAGGCAATCGGCGAAGCAATTGATGCTGCTATGCTTAAAGGAGTTGAGTAAAATGGTTCTCGGAAACTACAAGAACTGTGTATGTGCACGTTCAGCTGACCCAAATATTCTCTCACGATCCCAGGATGGAGGAATTGTCACTCAGCTCTTTGCATTTGCACTGGAAGAAGGCATCATTGATGGTGCTATTGTTGCAGGACCTGGCAATGAGCCATACAACCCTGAACCCATGGTTGCAACCACCGTTGCAGAACTGATGGAAGCACGTGGTACACGTTATACCATCTGTCCAACCATGTCAATGATCAAAGAAGCAACCCGCTCTTACGGTCTCGACAAGGTCGGCATTGTAGGCACCCCGTGCCAGATTCAGGCTGCCCGGAAGGCTCAGCTCTACCCAATGGGTATGCGGTCTGTTGGTAGCAAAATTGCACTTGCCATTGGTATCTTCTGCATGGAGAACTTCCCCTACCAGAGTCTTGAGACTATGGTCGAAGACCTTTCTAACTTAAAGATGGAAAGTGTTTCAAAAATGGACATTGGCAAGGGCAAATTCTCGGTCTACACCCACCGCGGTGCAGTCTCAGAGGT
>CAZBYH010000018.1:0-16833 GCA_964496155.1 uncultured Methanoculleus sp. | reverse complement strand
ACATCACCGCAGATGATGACATTTTTGCCGCTCTCTACCGCTCTCACCACATCCCGGAGGCATGCTTCATAGAAGTCCATCTTGTAGCTGAGGCGCTCATCTGATGCCTTGCCATTCGGGAAATAAATATTATACAAGAGAAAATCCGGGTGTTCGGTGACAAGAATCCGCCCTTCCTCTCCGAACCCCGGCTCAACAAAGTCTGTTCGCACCGAGAGTGCCTCATCACGGCAAAATGTTGCGACCCCGCTGTATCCTTTCTTCTCTGCCGAGGAGAAATACGAAACATATCTTTCCGGGTGACGGATGCTTTCTGTTAGCTGACTCGGATGTGCCTTTGTCTCCTGCAGACAGAGTATATCAGGCTGTTCACCGTTGAATACCTCCTGCAGGTTTCCTTTCCGTGCCACTGCCCGGATACCATTTACATTCCACGAAATGATCTTCATGCGTTTGTCCTGTATATCTGATAGTTTCTTTTTCCCCATATCTGTCGTCGTCCATACGCCATTGCAAACGACTTTGAACCGACCTCATGACGATTTGACAATCACGGTCTTTGACCGCAGATAAGGGTCAAAAGCACCTGACCCGTTCTCTCTTCCCGTCCCACTTGCTTTCATGCCCCCGAACGGGACATCCGGAGGGATTCTCAGGTGCTGGTTCACCCAGACAATTCCTGCATGGAGCTGTGAGGAGGCCTTCATCGCCGTTGCAATGTCACGGGTCCAGACTGAGGCACCCAGACCATACCGCGTACGGTTTGCAATGCGGATGGCATCTTCCAGACCCTCGGCAAAGATGATGGGCAGCACCGGCCCGAACACTTCAGTGTTCAGAAGACCAGAGTCCTCAGGGAGGTCGGACACGACAGTAGGTTCATAGAAGAACCCGTTTTCATACTGCTCGCCGTCCGGGACACCCCCGCCGCAGAGAAGGGTAGCCTCACCGGCAGAGAGGCATGTATCCATTATCCGGCAGATTTTGTCCCGGGCCGCTGCATTATTAAGTGGCCCCATCTGTACCCCCGGCCGGCTGCCGTCTCCCACCACAATGGCCGCTGCCTTCTCGCAGAGCATCCGGGTAAATTCTTCTTTGACGGATGCATCAACGATTAACCGCTTAACTGCCGTGCAGGTCTGCCCACAGTTATAGAACCGCCCGGCCACAGCGCCCGCCGCTGCCGCATTGAGATCAGCATCACGGCAGACGATCATCGCGTCACTACCGCCAAGTTCCAGCGTGACCGGCACGCCGTTTCCCGCTGCAGTCTGAGAAACTTCATTTCCTGTCGTTGTGTCGCCGGTAAACGAAAGATGTCCGAGAGAGGGAGTAGCAGCAAGAGCCGCCCCTGCCGAATCTCCGGTACCGGTCACCACCTGAAGCACGCCTGCGGGAATACCTGCTGCATTCATAATGTCTGCAATCCGCGTCGTTGTTAGCGGCGTAGAACTGGCTGGTTTCACCACAACGGGATTGCCTGCCACAAGTGCCGGGCACACTTTCCACGCAAAGATCAGCACCGGCATATTCCACGGGATGATTGCCCCGCAGACACCGACCGGTTCTTTGAGAACATATGCAAGACCGTACGATGAGAGCGGCAGGCACTCTCCCCGGATAGAGCCGGACACCGCATGGTAATACTCAAGGACATTCGCACATCCCTGTATCTCATTTCGTGCTTCATGCAGCGGTTTCCCCTGCTCTGCCGTTAAATGAGCGGCAAGGGTATCCACCTCTGCCCGGATGAGCCGGGCACTTTCTCCCAGAATCTTTCCCCGCTCACGGGGATCCCGTTTAGCCCATCGGGCAAAAGCCGCCTCAGCAATGTCAACAGCAGCAGCGATGGTTTCTTTTCCTCCGGCAGGCACCCTGCCGAGCAGGCACCCGGTAGCCGGATTTGTCACCCGGATCTCTTCACTCTCATCACTCGTGGTGTGAATATCCTCTTTTTTCAAATTGCCACCCCGTTCTCTCCTACTCCCTGCTCTTTGACGCCGGTATGCAATAAAAAAACCCTGACACACCACCGGGAATATCCGGTTAATCAATAAACGTTCCTTCAGGTTCGGCGTCCACGTCAAATTCATCCACAAACGGCATCAGGCCTTTGATATAGGGAATATCACGCGACCCGGCCCGGCGTTCATCCACCTCGATGACGGTGATCATCAGGGGAAATTCCTGTAACCGGGAGGGAAACGTTGGATCATTCTCCGTTCCGAATTGTATAAAGGAATGTGCCTGAACAAACGGGCGATTAAATTCCTCAACTCCTGCAAAATCCTTCAGATCAGTTTCATAGGTCGAG
The DNA here is from genome assembly GCA_964496155.1 of uncultured Methanoculleus sp. GTDB lineage: Archaea > Halobacteriota > Methanomicrobia > Methanomicrobiales > Methanomicrobiaceae > Methanogenium. The sequence goes on along the minus strand of CAZBYH010000018.1, from coordinate 14,519 downwards.
GTTTCTGCAAGGTCTTGTTCAAAGTAAACTACTGCTTCGCCCCCGATTGCATCTGCAACCTCTGAAAGCGTCCGGATATCTATCTTCTGCCCAACGGTTATTCCGAGGCTTTGCATCTTTTCTGGTATACTATCCCCGGGAATATTATTCCATGACTGCTTCTTCATTCTATACCATCTCCTATGAAATGGTTAAACGGGATGGATACATGAATGTACCCATTCGTTGTTTTTTCTATTCAAAAGGATTAAATGTCCTGCCAGAGATTTTGATACTATAAGGAAGTGAAAAAAATGCCAGAATTTGGATCACCATTCTCAGGAATGAAAGCAGACAGGAAACTGACGAAAGAGGAACTTATCCGCGCAATACGTTTTATGATTGCTGCGGAGTATGAAGCCGTTCAGCTTTATGTCCAGCTCGCAGAATCAATCGACGACAAACTTGCACAGGAAGTCCTCCGCGACATCGCAGACGAAGAGAAAGTCCATGCCGGTGAATTCCTCCGCCTGCTTCATCACCTCGCACCTGATGAGGAAGCCTTCTACAAAGAAGGATACGACGAAGTCGAAGAAGAGATTGAAAAACTAAAATAATCCTTTTTCTTTTTTACTTTTTTTAGCGTTCGGGTCGATTTTCAACCGGCAAGCTGAGATATCTGGTTATTCACCGTTGACGCCAGAGTCGATGAACCGCCTTCGGTAGGGATAACAGCAATGTGGGTAGTCGAACTGCTGGTGAAGGACATCTCCCTGAAACATTTTTCATCTTTATCGGTTTCACAACGCTGATGTAGTTTATCGGGAATATGTACCGTGCTATGAATGTGTGCTATACGGGCAATGTACCGGACATGATGAAACTGATGGCGGCCACCATTACATCCACTGCCGCCTCACTCTCTGATGAGGGAGTCAGCCAGTTCATCGATGAACTGCTCGATGCCAAACGTATCTATGTGATGGGTGCAGGCAGATCCGGCCTCGTGGCAAAGGGATTTGCCATGCGGTTAATGCATCTCGGAATGCGCTCCTATGTCGTCGGTGAGACCATTACCCCCGCCATGAAAGAGGGAGACACCATTGTTGCCTACTCCGGGTCAGGAGAGACAAAGTCCATCGCGGAACTCTGTGAGACCGCGAAATCCATTGGCGGACGGCTCTGTCTGGTGACGTCAAATAAGGACTCACGCATCGGACGGATTGCAGACTGCATTGTGGTGATAGAAAGCCACCGTGATGATGTCAAAGATGAATCAGCTGAGTATGAAGTCAGGCAGATGCGGGGCGAACACCGCTCTTTTGCGCCTTTGGGCACCATCTTTGAGACGTCAGCCATGATATTTTCCGATGCCATTGTTTCATCTATCATGGAGATTATCAAGTGCGAAGAAAAAGACCTCAAGTGCAGGCATGCAAATATTGAGTAGGTGAAGAGATGGTCACATATACGGGGCGAATTTCCCAGCGCGTGCGGGATGTCGAGATGTCAGGCATCCGAAAATTTTTCCAGTCTGCATCGCCTGATGCCATTAATCTCGGTATCGGCCAGCCGGATTTTCCGACACCGGAACATATCAAAGAGGCAGGAATAGCGGCTATACGAAACAACCACACCGGTTATACCTTTAATTACGGTTTGCCTGAGTTGCGTGAGGCAATCTGCGCAAAACTTGCCCGTGAAAACGGCATTTCATACACTCCCGGTGATGTGATCGTCACTGCCGGTGCCGGAGAAGCACTCTTTGTGGCAATCACCACGCTGGTCAATGAAGGAGAACGGGTGCTCTTTCAGGATCCGGGATTTGTTTCGTATGAGGCGTGCACGGTGCTTGCCGGCGGCAGACCGGAGGGGGTTCCTCTGACAACAGATCTCCGGCTCGATGTTGAGGTGTGTAAGGAACAGATGGACGGCGCCCGTGTCTTTGTCCTTAACTCACCGGGCAATCCCACCGGCACCGTGGAGAGTGAAGAGACCATCCGTGCCATTGTCGAGTATGGGAATGACCACGGCGTCACCATCATATCGGATGAAGTTTACGAACACTTTGCCTACGATAAAGCACATTACAGCGCTGGCCGGTTTGGGGATGATGTCATCACCATCAATGCCACCAGTAAGACCTACTCTATGACCGGATGGCGCCTTGGATTTATGGCAGCCCCAAAAGAGGTCATCGAAGAGGCCATCAAGGTGCACCAGAACTGCCAGACCTGCGCTACCTCTATCTCCCAGTATGCAGCACTTGCGGCATACACCGGCGACAGTGCCTGTGTTACTGCAATGCGGGAGGAATATCGCATACGCCGTGATATCCTGTATAACGGCCTCAGAGATTGCGGATTTGCTTTCCCCAAGCCGGAAGGGGCATTCTATATGTTCGTCCCGATGGACAAACAGACATTCCGGGCCATCATCGATGCAGGCGTCGTCATCATCCCCGGGGATGCATTTGGCGAACGGTCTGCCGGATTTGCGAGGTTTAGTTATGCGGCCTCACGAAATGATATCAATTTAGCACTCGAACGCATTCAGACAATGTAAACAGGACAGTGAAGAAATTATGGTAAAAGAACTCATTCGAAAACTCTCAGATGCACATGGACTTTCCAGCTATGAAGGCTCGGTTCGTGATATTATCCGGGCTGAACTGGAAGGCCATGTAGACGAATTTACGGAAGATGCCATGGGCAACCTCGTTGCCATCCGCCGTGGCGGCGACTTTAAGATAATGGTGGCATCCCACATGGACGAAATTGGTCTGATGGTGCAGTATATCGATGATGAAGGATTCATCCGGTTTGTTCCCATCGGCGGATGGTTTGGGCCGGTGCTCTACACCCAGCGGGTCATTCTCCACGGCAAGAAGGGGCCGGTTACCGGCGTCATCGGAGCAAAACCCCCTCATCTGCTCACTCCTGAGGATAGGAAGAAAGAAGTCAAGATAGAGGATTTCTTTATCGACATCGGGGCCACATCCGCAGAAGACGTCGCAAATCTGGGCATTGAAATTGGCACCCCAATAACCACGGATCGGGCGTTCACGGAACTTGCCAACAACCGTGTCACCGGAAAGGCGCTTGACAACCGTGTCGGTGTCGCACTCCTCATCAAGGTGCTCAAAGAGACGACGAGTCCGCACACCATCTACGGCGTATTTACCGTGCAGGAAGAACTCGGCCTGAAAGGAGCAAAGGTCAGTGCATTTACTCTCGACCCGGACTGTGCAATTGCAACCGATGTCACCATCCCCGGCGATCATCCGGGCGTCACCAAGAAAGAAGCAAGCCCGGTGATGGGAAAGGGGCCGGTGCTGGTTCTTGTCAGTGCACAGGGCCGTGGCCTGATGGCCGACTGGAAACTCGCCGACTGGCTGCGTAATGCAGGAGATAAGGCAGAGATTCCCTACCAGCTGGAGGTTGGCACCGGTGGCAATACGGACGCCACCATCATCCATCTCGTGCGAGGCGGTATTCCAAGCATCCCTCTCTCAATTCCCGCCCGTTACATCCACTCCCCGGTGGAGGTCGTTGACATCAGTGATGTGGAGGCAGGAATCAGTCTCCTTCTTGCTGCCCTGAACCAGGACAGCCCGTTTGCCTGAACTGTCCCAATCAAATCTTTCTTTTTTTGTTTTCTCTTTGGATTCTGATGTCCTCCCACGAACACCGATGGTGCCGGTCACCGGATTTCCCGTGAATGGTGTCAATTGTATCCCATCATCCTCACGCAGAAATTCACTTTCGCACCGCCCCCGGAGGGGTGTCATATCCTGCAGACACATAATCAGTAGCACAATGCATCATGGTCTTGCACAGGCGTGCTCACTGCAGGAAGGCTCGTTCTGCATAGCTATTGCACCGTACGTCAATTTAATGCCCGTAATCACCGGGATTTTGCAGAAGGAGCGGCGCAAAATCCTGTATATTAGCGGGAACTATCCTCCCGTCCTGACGGCAGTCGATCGGAAAAACGGCCGGTTCAGTGTCCGGAGGGCACTCACCGCCTACCAGTATCTCACTATCCTCTCAGAGGCCTATGAATCATGCATTATCATCGAGCATGATCGCTCGGTCTATACCGATGCTCCGGAGGTGGCCGAAGCGGTTGGTCTCTTCTGCAGGGAGAAGGCGGAGGACGCAGCTGTGCTGATAATTGCCTCACGATGGGACGCATATATTGCTCAGATAGCGCCTGCGGCCCACGCGGTTGTACATATATGGGAGAAAGAGAAAAAGCCTGCTGCGGTGCGCGAACGCAGCATCAGGATGGAAACACCGGATACCGGCAAACGTAGTGCACAGAAAAACCTCTGGGATGGCGACTGGCAATGACACCCGCAGCACCATGGATCTTTGACATCGTGCCTTCTCGCGGAAAAATCACGCTCTGGACAACAACCGCCGGGCGTGCAGAGGTTTTCACCCGTGAGTTCCGACCGCCGTTCTACTTTGCCCTTCCCGATGAGACTGCTCACTGGGAGATGGTGGACGCCCTCACTGAGGAGTATGGTGCATCCCCGTGTACATTCCGGACTATCTACGGGAAGGAGGAAGGATACCGAATCTATGCCTCCCGGGATGTCGCCGAGGCAATTGAGTGCCAGACGCAGTTTCGTGCCGCTCTGTATAATGTCGATCTGCGAAAAGAGCAGCTCTACTGTGTAGCGAAAGGATGCATGCCGTGCAGCACGGGAACAACGAATCCGTTTACCGCAGATACCACCCATCCCCTCACAACTCTCACCGTACAGCCTGTTGGACGGCCGGAGATTGGATCTGCCTTTACTGATGTTGCTGTCACCGGCCGTCGCACCCATCTGCTCCGGGGGAGTGAAACGGCTGTTGTGCATGATCTCTTTACGGTCATCACAGATGTTGATCCCGACCTGCTGCTCTTTTCCGGCATTGACCAATGGGCAGACCGGATACTTTCCGCAGCAGAAAAGTCCGGCATTCCCTGTGCACTGAGCAGGACGGGCCGGTATCGGAGACTGCGGGAGCAGTCCTACACAAGCTACGGCCAGATGCGGCACCGTTCCCCGGCCCTCATCCCGGAGGGACGGGTGCTCATCGATACTGATGCGAGTTTTATGTACCGCACGGGGGGACTTGCGGGAGTGTTTCTCGCGTCCCGCCTTACGGGCATCCCACCCAACCTGACCAGCCGGTTTACGCCGGGCACCATCATTTCCTCATACGAATGCGCTGAGGCACTCAAACGGGGCATTGCCGTGCCGTTTCGGAAAAGTGATGCAGAGGCTACCCGCACCTGCCGGGATGTGCGACTGGATGGCCGCGGGGGATTGATTCTCCAGCCAGTGCCCGGTCTGTACGGCAGAGCCACCCAGATTGACTTCACCTCATTTTACCCGTCCATCATCGTGAACTATAACATATCCCCGGAGACACTGGCAGGTTCCGATCGAACGGGTTTTCTGCCCTCTGTTATCGCCCCTCTGCTGGATTTCAGAATTGCCATGAAGGCGAAAAAACGCGAGGATCCCCGGTACGCAGGCATGGACGCCGTCCTCAAATGGATGCTCGTCACCTGTTTTGGGTACACCGGATACAAGAATGCCCGGTTCGGACGTATTGAGATGCATGAGAAGATAACAGGCATATCCGCAGATATCCTCAGGTCAGTGAAACAGATGGCAGAAGAGATGGGATACACGGTTTTGCACGGCATCGTTGATTGTGTCTGGGTGCAGGGCGGGGATGCTGTCGCCTTAAAAAAACGCATCGAAGAAGCGACGGGAATTCCCACCGAACGGGAAGATTATGACTGGCTGGTCTTTCTGCCGCAAAACGACGGGACGGGGTCATACACCAACTACTATGGACGCCTTACCCATGGCACCATGAAACTCCGGGGGGTCATGGCACAGCGGCGGGACACCCCGCCGTACGTCCATGCAATGCAGGAGGCATGCTTCTCACGGATGGCAGAGGCCACTTCAGTGGATGAACTTTCTGGGTGTGCAGAAGAGGTAACCGAGGTTTACCGCTCTTCCCGGGATACCATGACCGACGCTCCTCCCTCATCGTTTGTGATACGCCGCCGGCTGAGTAAGACCACCTACCAGCAGAATTCCATATCTGCTGCGGTTGTCCGGATGTATCGTGCCGAAGGGATATCTTTGGAGCCGGGGATGAACGTGGAATATCTGGTGCAGGACGCCCGCACAAAGACGGTTGCCCCCGGATGGAGAGCAGAGAGTCCGGATTACCGGTTTTATGCAACACTCCTCGATAAGGCATGGAACGAGGTGTGGTTTCCGTTTCAGTGGTTAAAACGCAGGTATGAAACAAACGGCTCAGGCCCTTTCGTATGATACCCTACGGGCATGTTCCGGTTTCATTGCCCTGAATGTGTCAGGTGTGCATGTTTTTTCCTGAAACGAACCAACGCAGGTTCTCCGTGAACTGCCACGTCCTAAAAGGCGTGGGAGTTCACCCGCGGTTCAGGATCAGCGTTTAGACGATTCGATATCGACGGTCAAGGAGCATATGATCAAAAAAGAGGAGCAGGAATCATAAAGAACAAAGGGAAAGAGCAAAAATAGGAATCTGAGGACGAGAGGAGTTATAATAAAAATAGACTATACCGCTACAATACTGCCTTGTAATTCTGCATCAACGGTACCATGCCGCTCCAGATATTTTTTCAGAGCTTCAATAGCATGGGTATCTAAACTCTTTCTCTCCTGTCCATACTTTGCCGGAACCCCCTGAGAAGTTACAAATACTGCATCGTATAGTTTCTCATTATCTACCGGTATGCCCTGAACAAATAACTCCTGAATCCGTTCTCCATGGGGGTTTTCAATCTTAAAATAAAGGTTTATTCCCATACACCGTTTTACATATCCTCCCATTTGATCATATGGGTCGGTGGCGAACGTTCTTTCTAAGTTTTCTTCCATCATGTCCCGGATTTCTTTTCCGGTAATTTTCACTTTAGATACCGGAGGATTTACGGGAATGATATTCCACAAGTCATCTTCCGTAATGTCCCCTTTCGGTATAGGGGCACCATATCTCCAGCCATTTGAAAACGCTATCTGGGCTCCCGTAAGATCTATTAAACTCTTTAAGAGGAAATTATCCATAGTAGATTCTAAGACAGTATATCTATTCAAATCGGTATTCGTCTTACCAACTACTTTATTTAGCGTCTCTCTGTCAGATTCTAATATAGTATCTATCTTTTCTTTTATCGCTGTATCCTCCTCCATTTCCTGATCTAATACAACGAGCTTATGATGGTAATTTATTACTTTTTTATTTTCTACGGTAATATCCAGATGACCTAAAAATGAGCCATGACATCCGGATTGAAATATAATCGTGTCATTTACCTTTGCAGGTTCATACATCCGATTGTGAGTGTGAGCACTCAGTAATATATCAATTCCATCTACTTCGCCTGCAAGCTTTAATTCCTGTGGATAGCCAAGATGAGAGAGTACCACAACTAAATCAGCATCTTCTTCATTTTTCACTTTGTCTATATAACCGGGAAGTTCTTCGTTTCCGAGAGTAAAATAAAGCCCTTCGCTAAAATGTTTAGGCATTACTTTATCCACGATATTAGATGCTATTCCAATAATTGCAACCTTAACTTTATTTACTTCTTTCATGAGATAAGGCGGATATACGAGTTTTTTTGTGTCTTTATCATAGCAATTTATAGCTAACATGGGATAGTTCAGTGAATCTACCAATTCTTTAAAATTTTTAGGCCCATATGCAAATTCCCAATGTGCAGTCATTGCATCTATCGTTAAATCATTTAATAGAGGAGGGAGAATTTTCCCTTTAGAATGTACTACCGGATACGTTCCATGAAAGGTGTCTCCTCCATCTAAAAACAGCACATTTCCGTCCTTTTCTCTTCTGACTTTTTTTACATATGCTGATATTCTGGGATATCCGCCTGCTCTGATATACTTTGCAAAACCTCCATCCCAAAAATGTTCATAATGCTCTTCTAAATACCCATGAGTGTCATTCATCTGAATAATGGTAAGTTTTCTTTGTTGCCTCAATTTGATCACCCTTTTTCAATTGGTAAATAAAAAATAATACTTGCGCATTGGCAGTTAACGTATCTATACCTACCTACGGGAATATTTTATTGAGAATCTTCTTAATCGGCGTGAAGCCGTTTCCCCGGGGCGGGTGGTTCTCCCGCAGAGAGAAATGCACGTCTCCCGGGTGCGATTATCCCGCTTTGTCGCCCATTTCCGGAGCGAGACCACCGTTTTCCGGAGCGTCTTCCCGTCTTCGGTCAGATACTATTCAACCCGGGCGGAATTTCTGAAAACGCATTTCGCCCGATCACTCACTTTCTCTCTAAAATCCCTGAGGATTTCTGACAGTGTCTCGGGACTGTTTCAGATAGTTCGCTCATCCGACAGTTGATCCGAATCGTTTTATGATTTCCCGTCATGGGAATCAGAAGGAGTGTTCCTTTTTAAAATTGGCATTCATCACACCATCGAAAGGGCACATAAACACCGTTCGTCGCCACCGTCGCCACCGTCGCCACCGTCGCCACCATCGTTATCATCGCACATCGTCACTATACCTCTATTTACGGGGTAATTTTAATGCTATCCAATGGGTAGTAGATTACTATACCAACGGAATAATTCGTTTTCTTTCGTTGTGGTATATTCTCGAGGGATGAAAATGAAGAATGAAAAAAATCAGCATATTAATGTGTACGAGCTCGCAGAGTTCTCGCAAAAAAACCCGGTGAAAAAGGACCTTATCCAAAAAGAGGGATGCGGCACGTTCATGGTCTGCCTTGAGCAGGGTCAGGAAATCCCACTGCATTCCGAATCACACGGGGGGATATTTCTCGTTCTTGAAGGGAAAGGTGTCATCACATCGGGAGAATCCCGGTATGATGTGGATCCCGGGCATCTCGTCTCGGTAGAAACGAACGAGATTCGCGGGATTCAATGCATTGAACGTATGACAATCCTCGTTATTAAATAACTGTTTAACCAACGGAGAGAGGAAAGTCCATGAAAGCAATCAGTGTCGATAATCTTACGCGGGATTACGGCACATTTCGTGCGGTCGATCACATCAGTTTCGATGTGGAACCGGGGGAATTTTTCGGATTTCTCGGTCCGAACGGCGCCGGCAAGACCACCACCATCCGGATGCTCACCGGGCTTTCAGAACCAACGGAGGGCACGGCATTGATTATGGGCTGCGATATCGCACGGGATGCATTCCACGCCAAAGAGCATTTCGGTGTTGTGCCTGAGGTATCGAACATCTACGAGGAACTCTCTGCGTGGAACAACCTTATGTTTGCCGGGGAACTGTACGGACTGTCATATACGGAACGAACCGGTCGGGCGCGGGAAATCCTCGATATCTTCGACCTTGCTGAGTTCAGGGACAAGAAAGTGCAGGGATTTTCAAAAGGCATGCGGCGAAAACTCACGCTTGGCATGGCGCTTATCCATGAGCCTGACATCCTGTTTCTGGACGAACCCACGTCAGGGCTGGATGTAGAGAGCTCGCTTCTCCTAAAAGAGATCCTCTCCCGCATGAACCGTGAAGGGACCACGATCTTTCTGACAACGCACACGCTGGAAGAGGCAAACAAACTCTGCAACCGGGTCGCCATCATTGTGAAGGGCCGGCTTGCCGCGGTGGATGCCCCTGAGAACCTAAAAAAAACGATTCAGACTACCCAGTCGGTCGAGGTATCGCTTGATTCCATGACACCGCGGGTCACTGAAGACCTTGCCGCGATAAAGACCGTGACCTCGTCACGGCACGAGGGCGATAAACTCCGGCTTTTCACGCCTGAACCGGGGGATGTTGCAACCGGGGTCTTTGCATATGCCCAGGAGCACCACCTGAAGATTCTCTCCATCAACACCGTCGGACCAAGTCTTGAGGACGCGTTTCTTTCGATTGTCCAGAAACAAGGTAATCATGGCACGGGAGAAATGCCGTGACACCAGGTCCACCGTCAGCACGGGTATGGCGGGAACTGAAGAGTGCCTGGGCAATTACGAAGAAAGATGCCCGAATATACTACCTGCGCCCGGGCATCATCATGTTTGGAGTCTTATTCCCCCTCTTTCTCTTCCTCTCCTTTGCCATCGGACGAAATCTTTCTGCGGATGTGCTCATCCCCGGACTGATGGCGATCTCGGTGTTCTTCGCCGCATCGTCCATCGGGCCGATGGCAGTACCGACTGAGCGAAAAACGAAGACCTACGAACGGATGATAACCGCACCAGTCTCCCCGCTGTCGATTTTGTTCGGCGAAATTGCCGGGGGTGCGATCTTTGGTGCGATCATTGCCACAATCCCGCTGGTTATCGGCATTACCATCTACGGCACCCGGATCGCAAACCCGATCGGGTTGATTGGTGCACTGATCCTTATCTCCTTTGCATTCTCTGCTATGGGGATCATGTTCGCGGCAATTCCCACGGATAATCCGGGGGATGTCATGATGATCCTGAACTTTATCCGGCTCCCGCTCCTTTTCGTAAGCGGAATTTTTGTCCCTGTCAGCGCGATGGGAGTCTATGGTGCCGTGGCCCTCGTTTCGCCGCTGACGTATGCAAAGGATATCATCCAGTACGCCCTGACTGGTGCGGGGTACTATGGCCCCCTTATTGACAGCCTCGGCATGGTAATCTTTACCGGTATATTCCTGTGGGTTGGTGTTTATCTGCATCAACGGAACAGGAGAGCCGGGTAACAGGTTCAGAGTTTTTTAATCACGGCATACCTTTTTTTTAAAATGGAAATTGAGCGGTTGAGCGGCAAGCATTTTGTCGTTTCGTCGCGCTGAAGTCTTTGGCTGGGGGGGGATAATTACAAAAAAAGGGGTTATTCAAACAGTGGAACCGGCCGGGAACCGCCACCATACCGACCATCAGTGTAGGGAAGGCTGATGGTGCCATGAACTGTTTCCGGATGTTCGAGGCCGCTGATCACCAGTTTTGTGCGTGAAACCGTGTAAAGCACATCATTCATGTACAGGGACCGTACGACAGCGTCAGAAGAACCCCAATAATATCCGGAGTCCGGGTTTGCATTGTGCGTCACGGTTCCTTTCAAAACAAAACCGCTCTCCGGCGTCAGGCCATAGACATAGGCACCCTCCCAGGAGCGTGTCGAATATGCATCGTAGTCCCTGCCCATGACCGGCATTTTCACGATTTCATGCACCGGAATGACGAGAATATGCCGCGATGCATCAAAGAGGAATGCCTTGTGATCGTGCAGTGCTTCAGAGTCTGTCCCCGGAAGGCCAATCTCTACGCGGGCAACCTCTTTTGGATGGTTCACATCGGCGACATCAAAGAGTGCCATCTTGAGTCCGCCGGTGGTAAACCCGCCCCACTCATTGGCATCGGTCTCTTTGCCAATACCAATGATGTGCGTCGCATCATAGGGGTGCAGGTAGTCCGAATAGCCGGGGATCTTGAGTTCGCCCAGCACCGCAGGCGTCGTTGGGTCACTCAGGTCGATGACAAATAACGGATCCATCTCTTTAAAGGTGACCAGGTACAGCCGTTCCCCGATAAACCGGGCTGCATATATTCTCTCATCCGGGGCAAGATACTCCAGTCTTCCCTTCATTGCAAGGTCTGCACCGAGGACATAGACATTGTTGTAGTGTATATAGGTGTCGCGAGTCCATTCGTTTACCGTTGTTGCGACCCTGAGGTTGCCCTGGTATTCATCGAGGGAAAACTGGTTCAGGAGTCTGCCGGGGAAGGTGCCGGTGGCTGCATAGGATATTTCCCCTTTATCTACCGAGAAGCGGTGAACCACGGATTGCTCACGGGGTTCTTTAGATGCCTGCCCAAATCCGTCCCAGCCTCTTCCGGAATAGGGCTGCCAGGCGTATGCGATGTAGATATTATTTTGAGATGCGTAGAGCGTGGACCCGTATCCCAGAAGGAATGACTCGGCATCGGTCAGGGAACCGTCACGGATGTCAAAGGAGGTTATCGTGGTAAACTGCCAGGATTGCCCCGGCATATCCGGCACCAATACGGTAGGCTGTGAAATGATTTTGTCGTTATCACGCACCTCAGGCATCGTCACCGTGTTCCCATAGCGTGAGAGAGATTCATGGGTAAAGAGGAAGACGTCCGTTCCTTTCATCCGCCCGTCATAGTATGTGCCGCCCACGGTGAGATCACGGATAAGTGCGGGTTTTTTCCGGTCGCTGATATCATACACGTATCCATGCGTCACATCCCGGGCATGGGGGATGGGTGCTGCACTCTTTTCGGGATGCATAAATTCCGTTTCACGGGCGGTTGAAAAGACTGCAAGCCGATCGCCTGAGAGAAACAGTGCTGAGGGAGTGCCGGAGATCGGGGTTTCAGAAAGAATGCCTGCACCAGAGGGCGGGTATGCGTCGATAATTACCAACCGGCCGCCTCTGATGAGATAGATGTATTTACCGTCATTTTTTAAGAAATCGGCTTCATCGACTCCGCCCACCTGTATATTTGTGGACGAGTAAACGTCTGCCTCGCCTGAACCGGACGACGGACTGTTCAGCGCCTGTGAAAGTGGTGGCATTGCACTGTCAACTGCCATCTCAGAAACAGATTTGGTAGCGCCACCCATGATGCCCGGAATACCGGTCGAATATCGGTTTTCCGGCTGCGGCATGCTGTCCAGATATACCGTCAGTGCGGATGCCGTGGTAAATGTCTGCATCCCGGTTCCATTTACGGGTTCAAAAGGTTGTTCAGCAAAAATCACTGCACCGAAGATGACAGCGACAGCGATGATACCGGCACCTAAAAGGCCCCGGATGATGTTTTGGTTCATATGTTCTTCCACCCTCCCATTACGCTTGAATGTGGTTCTATTGGAGAATGGTTGATAATTACCTATCTTTGACTTCGAATCAATTCGAACCTAACAATGGATACCAAAAGTGTCCGGGATACATGGGGGGTTATGTAGAAAAACGCCCGGTTTTCATTCCGAAACTAAAGTTCAACTTCAACTTCAAGCTCAATAATCTGAGCATCGGGAGCGTTTTTTCGAATGCTCGCAATACCCTTCATGCACGATGCCTTGGAGGAATAACCCTGCCCAATTGCAATGGTCTGTCCATTTGCTGCTTTCAGACGGAACCGATACTCCCCTGAGCGATCCCTGTAAATTTCAAATTTCCCTTGAGGCATGTAATCACTACCCCAATTATGGAATGCCAGTATATAATTGTTAGCCAGACCTATTCCATACAAAGCAGCCAGATCATGTCTCCGAAGGATTCCCTGGTATGCCGGTGAAAAGAGAGTGCTGGGCATAGTGCAAGGCGTATCCAGGATTTTTCAGTATTATCTCAGGAACAGACATGTGCGCGCCAGATGCAGTCGTACCGAGCGCCTCAGCAACCACCCTTCTCAATTCGGACGGCAGTGCCGTTACAAAGGTAGATCTGAGGATTTGAGGTATTTAGGTACCCGTTTGACCGATACTTCCCCATGCTTTCACTGCCTTTACACGGAACAATGTGGCGTGTAAGGTACACATCCGGAAAAACACACGTATTTATTTCTAACGGGCAAAAACCGGTTGCAACGGGTTTGTCGATGGATCGAATCTGTCGAAAATAATTTGTTTTCTATAATACTGTTTTGAAATGAGATGGTTTCCCGAGGGATCATTCATCTGATCCACACCACATGGACAAACAAAGCAAAAAATATTAAATCCCTGGTATCAGAGAAGGTAGACTGCCAGCAGGTTAATTACCGTTCCAACGCCCAGGCCGAGGGTCAGGGTGTAGCCTGAGATAAGAAGTGCCGTTTTCCATCCCATCTCCCGCCAGAGAACCGCGACCGTTGAGATGCACGGCACAAAAAGCACACTGACGACAGCAAAGACATAGAGTTGAAGACCGGTCATCACCGACCCCAGATCTGCGGTGCCTGCAAGGATTGCAAGGGTCTCAAATGCCATCTCTTTTCTCAGAATGCCAAATATCAGCGACGTTGAGGCGTAGGGCGGAAGACCGAGGACGGCTTGCATAGCCGGTGCAAAAATATCCTGAAATGCCTGAATGATTCCAACATACTGGAATACACCTAAAAAGACACTGCTGACCAGAAGCAGCGGCATAGCAATGAAGAGAAACTCTTTCATATGGAGCCATGCCCGTTTCAGTGTCTGCACCGGCAGGGGTTTTCTCAGTGGGGCCATCTCGAGAATCATTCCAAACTGTTCACCGGGAGTTATTTTTGTCAGTACAATCCCGGTAATGACGATCAGAACAAACACGATCAGGTAGATGGAGAATGCCCACGCAATACCGACGAACACGGCAACAATCCCGGCAATGATCACCGTTCGTGCCGAACAGGGCACCATCGTTATTAAAAATGACGCAATGAAGCGTTCCCGTTTTGATAACTGACTGATGCTCATGATGGCAGGGACATTGCAGCCCAGCCCCAGCACCATGGGAATCAGTGCCTGCCCGTGCAT
>CAZBYH010000017.1:0-17025 GCA_964496155.1 uncultured Methanoculleus sp. | reverse complement strand
AGATATGTCAGAGTCTCATACACGCGTCCCCGGGGAATTTTGGTGTATTCATGCAGTTCTGTCGCACTTGCCACACCCATGCCAAACAAAGCAACATAGATTTTTGCGTCATATTCACGGAGTCCGCATACAATGAGCCGGTCATAGAGACATTCATCGGCTGGAATACGAAATTCCATACTACAAGATCAACCATTTGAGATAAATATGTTGCTCCTCATTTTAGGGACATGAATGTTAAGCGTGTCTAATGATAGATAATCAGTTCCTGAAAGAAATTTCAGGAATTGCTACATGACACAAGGAGGAAAAGGATATGATCTCAATTGTCGCCAAATGCCAGGCAAAACCGGAAACGGCAGATGATCTCACCAGACTCGCGCTTGATCTGGTGATTGCAAGCAAAAAAGAGAAAGGAAATATCTCCTATGAATTCTATGCAGATATCTCTGATTCACTCAGATTCACCTTTATTGAAGCATGGAAAGACCAGGAAGCGATAAATATCCATAATAAGACAGAACATTTCCAGAATTTCGTCGCGCAAGCAGAACCACTGTTTGCAGGACCGCTTGACATCGCTCTCTATAATAAACTCTCATAAGACTGAATAAATCCCTGGTTTTTCCCCATTTTTAGAAAATCACGCCTCTGGTATGCTACGTTTCTCGTTCGGATAGGATCGGACTCTGCCACTCTGATCCCCCGTATCAGGAACGGTTGGGACTGGCATCTTTCAAATTAACTTAACCAGACCTCCTGCTGGTCGTCAATCTTCATGCGCGGATTCTGTTAAAGCACCGTTATGAGATTCAGGAAACACAGCAAATCCTCTTTTTCACCAAAGAGATTGAGATTATTGCCCAAAAAATAACGAATATTTTAGCAGGATTTGTAGCCTCAATATGAACGGATCCTATTTTGTAAATCGTATATTATCATGATTTGCAGTGATGTGGCCACGAATTCTCCTATATTCTGAAAATGTCCGTTTTTTGAGGAGCAGAATATACTTAATAGTCCGTATCAATCCTTCAGATACTGACTGCTGTTATTTAGTTGTCAGAAAAGGAAAGGAAAGAAAAAATGGCAAAAAAGATCAAAGGCCTCGCAATGAAGAGGATTGGAGAGATCGGCTGGATAGAAAAAGACGCACCAAAATGCGGTCCGTTGGACGCAATAGTAAAACCACTGGCACTTGCACCGTGTACCTCAGATATTCACACGGTCTGGGAGGGTGCAATCGGTGAGCGTACTGATATGATTCTTGGACACGAGGGTACCGGTGAAGTCGTAGAAGTGGGTTCCCACGTCAGGGACTTCAAGCCCGGAGACCGTGTCCTTATCCCGGCCATCACTCCTGACTGGGGGAGCGTTGAAGCACAGGCAGGCTTCGCTATGCACTCCGGCGGCATGCTCGCAGGCTGGAAATTCTCTAACTTCAAGGACGGCATGTTTGCAGATTTATTCCATGTCAACGAAGCAGACGCCAACCTGGCACACCTCCCGGACTCCATTGATGTGGCACAGGCAGCCATGCTCTCTGATATGGTCCCAACCGGTTTCCACGCAGCGGAACTTGCTGACATCAGACTGGGTGACACCGTCTGCTGTATCGGAATCGGCCCGGTCGGACTGATGGCAGTCGCTGGTGCAAACCATATGGGTGCCTCACACATCCTTGCTGTCGGAAGCAGACCAGACTGTATCAAAGCCGCCAAGGGATATGGTGCAACTGATATCATCAACTACAAGAATGGTGACACCGTCGAACAGGTTATGGAATTAACCGACGGCAAGGGTGTTGACAAGGTCTGCATTGCAGGCGGTACGGTCAAAACTATGGAAGAGGCAGTCACCATGGTCAAGGCCGGCGGAAAGATAGGCAACGTCAACTACCTCGGCTCAGGCGACTTCGTCACCGTCCCGCGTGTTGAATGGGGCTGTGGAATGAGCCACAAGTTCATCCACTGCGGTTTAATGCCAGGAGGCAGACTGAGGATGGAGAAACTCGGAAGCCTTGTAGAAGTCGGCAAGCTCGATCTCAATCCACTGATGACTCACAGATTCAAAGGATTCGACAAGATTGAGGAAGCACTGCTTTTGATGAAGGAGAAGCCAGCGGACCTGATCAAACCTATCGTTGTGATTGAGGATTAATTAATCTCACATAATCTTTTTTTCGGGGATGCATACCCGTTCTCAGTCGGAACTGCCGAACAATAATATGTTGTGAAATCAGGCGTTATGTGGCCGGATACCGAAGATATCGGTGAAGGCCTTACACGCCGTCACGGCAACCCTGTTTACCTTAACCTTGAGTTTATGCACCACAGTGATATGCAAAATAGCTCGATCTTTTACGTGCCTGCGGAGTGTGGAATCAATCCTGAGCAAGAGAGAAATAATCTAAATGGTCACATTTTGTTCCACATGGAACATATTTGAATTATTTTGTGGAAAAGGAATCTCCGGTATCGTATCTTCTAAACCATCACAGCATACAACCGAATGACATGAATGCCGATAAAAAATAGTAGAACAAATTGAAACGACCCATTGACGAAAGATGAAGACGGGATAATGAGTTACTGCCCATCTGTGAGAGATGAAATGTCATGTTTTAGCAATATAGCATCCGGATGAAGGAGTTCATCTTTGAAAAGAGAGTTACCGTTATGCCCCCGGGTGTATCATTCTCGGGTTATTCGGATCGTTCTCTCATTCTGTCTTATAGGTATAAGGGGGCATAGTCTCTTTGATCATCCGGTCAAAGTCGCTTTCATACCGTTTGTCCTGATAAACGCGGTACGTCTCAAATTCGTTTTCCGCAAAATCTTTTGCTTTCTCTGCTGAAATGGTGCCACTATTTTCAAGCACTTTCCTGTCATCGAACAGAAGGAACTGATCAAGACGCTTCGCCCAGTCCTCCATGGTCATCGGAATCTTTCGTTTTGCCCGCTCTTCTGCTAAATCAAGCCATGCGTTCACGATTCGCCCGAGTGAATCAAGCTCATCAGAGGTGAGATAATTTTTAGCAACCACCACATCAGTCCGGATAATTTTTCCATCAGGACTTTTGTCCCAATTGGTAAGGCCCATGTGGTCTTTTTTACTGTCTGCACGTTCCCGGATGAGTTCTGCTGCCGTGTGTCCGTGTATGGCAAAGTGAAGTTTGTTCTGGACTTTTGCAAAGAATTCGCGGGTTGTGGGTGTATGGGGGTTATAGTCCAGACTGGTGGCATAGATGTCCGTTATCTTTTGATAAAACCGTCTTTCGCTGAGTCGGATCTCACGTATTTCAGCAAGGAGACGTTCAAAGTAGTCCTCACCAAGAAATGACCCATTCTCCATCCTCTTATTGTCGAGAACATATCCTTTGATGGCAAATTCCCGTAAGACCTGTGTTGCCCACTGGCGGAATTGTGTGGCCCGTTTTGAATTTACGCGGTAGCCAACCGAGATGATGGCATCGAGATTGTAGTGATCTATGGTACGGGTGACCGTACGCATACCTTCACTTTGAACTATCCGGAAATTCCGGATAGTTGATTCCCGAGATAGTTCCTGTGTCTCAAAGAGGTTTTTGAGATGTTCACTGATTGTCCGCACATCGACACCAAAAAGTACAGCCATCATTTTCTGGCTTGTCCAGATGGTCGCATCCTCATATCTGACCTCAATAGATTCTCCATCGCCCGATGCGGCAAATATCAGAAATTCTGCGGTACTGTTTCGGATCAACTTTATTTCATCTTTTTCCATAGCCCGTTTCCGTCTCGTATCGTTTTTTCAATGCGGTAATCAAAATCACGACAGGAAAATATCCATCCCGGGAGAGATACCAATATTTTTCTGACACGAATTGCACCTTTCTTTTGCGCTGATGGGAGCAGGAATTCATTCATGTGCTCACGTTAGAATGGTATTTAGCCAACCATAAAGGTGCATTCCATCAGGATACCAGATTGACCATCTCTGTTTGACAGTGATTCTATTTTCTCTCTGAATAGGGGATTTCGTGGAATTAGCATAATACTACCGTTGTATGGTTATTATCGCATTTCTAATGAGGGAGGTGGCAGTCCTGAGAGTGGTATGGCTACGAAAAATTTTGATTTTTGAAACGTAAAAATACGAGATAAACCCTCAAATCCCACAAATATCTATCTCCCCTCAAGAACCATCCTGATAAAGCGTCGCGACCTCACCAATCACAATAACCGCCGGATGTACACCTCACCAATCTTTGCCAAAGAGGGGTGCATATGTAACCCGCTGGTCGGGCCGGAATCCACGCTCAATGATGGCCACCGATTTCATTGGATCCATACCGCCTGCCACAAGGACAGAAATAATTTTTAGGAGGGTTTTCGATCAACATATTCTCAGATATTTAGGAAAATAATAAGGATGTGATTGATTATTCCGACGGTGTTCTGAATTGGGGAGACAGTGTCTCCCCAATTGCACATATATATAGATTTGGCTATCTTCTGCGGGTGAACTAATAAATGCGTAAATAATTTCATCCCTACTGTCAGGATTATTTTGCCATAAACGAGTTTCTCAGATAGACAAACGAGATGATCTAATCGAGAATATAGTGATCTATGGTGCAGGTGACAATACGCGTATCTTCATTTTGAACAATCCGGAAATTACGGATAGTTGCTTTCCGCGATAATTCCTGTTTTTCGAATCAACTTTCATTCACCTCTGTTTGACAGCGATAGATACCAATCCAGAAGTAACATTAAATTTAATCACATGCTATAAGAGAGAGAAAGCAAGGAGGGTGAAATAATGACGGAAAATATAATTCATACACACGCAGATACGATTGATTATGACTATGAGAATGACAGCCTTTTTTCTTTGTAAAAGGCGCCGATTATACACACTCACTCAACCTAAACAATATTATCCTTGATTTCGGCCCCGGAAATTCCGTCAAAGGGGTGGAAATACAGAATGCCGCAATAAAGTTTGGGGTTGCAAAGTATGCATTAAACAGACTTCACCAAATTGATTTTGAACTCAATGTGTCCGATGAAAAAATTGAAGTGAAAATATCACTCATCCTTGACATACGGAATAAAAGTATCCCGATAACCATCATGACCGCAGATATGAATGAATTCAACATTCCATCCGGAACAATGGCCTTGTCTTGCGGATCCTGTTAAATCATTTTTAGCCGGAATCATTCATTTTTTCGTTCTTTTCGTTTTTCATTCAAATTCCTGCTGACAGGGAATGGATATGAAAAAATGAATGGATCAAAAAAAAAGGAAATCTAAGAAACCGTAAAATTACCGGATAATCCTCTCAAATTCCGCAAATATGCATCTTCCCCTCAGACCCATCCCGATAAAGCGTCGCCACCTCACCAATCACAATCACCGCCGGAGCCTCCACTCCGACCTCAACTGCCACCTCAGCAATCTCAGCCAAAGGAGCACACGTCACCCGCTGATCAGGTCGGAGTCCACGTTCAATGATCGCCACCGGTTTCTCTGGATCCATCCCGCCTGCCACAAGGGCCGCGGTAATCTTTGCAAGGTTTTTGACGCCCATCAAAACAACAAGCGTCCCCGGCGACTGCGCAAGCCACTTCCAGTTGAGGGCCGACACTTCCTTCGTGGGGTCTTCATGCCCGGTCAAAATCGTGACCTGACTCGCCCACTTCCGGTGCGTAACAGGAATCCCCACACACTCAGGCACGGCAATAGCACTCGTGATGCCGGGCACCACCTCTACCGGGATGCCATGTTCCCTCATGGTCTCCATCTCCTCACCACCACGACCGAAGAGAAAGGAGTCTCCCCCTTTCAGCCGGACGACACGCAGGCCTTTTTTTGCATACGCAACCATCAGAGCCTCAATTTCATCCTGTTTTAGTGTGTGGTCTGAGCCGTATTTTCCGACATCAATGCACTCAGCTGTCTTTGGCAGGGAGGCAATGACCTCAGCACCGGGGAGCTGATCATAGAGGATGACATCTGCGGTGTCGAGCACCTCACGTGCCCGGATGGCCATCATGCCCAGACCCCCCGGGCCTGATCCAATAAGATATACGGTTCCGTTTGTCATTGTTCCCTTTGTGATTGGTCTGTTCGTCGTAGTTCCACTCATGATTGGTCTGTACATGATAATCCCAGCGTCTGACGTGCCTCTTCAATCAGATCCCAGCTGATATTCTTCAGTTTTTTGCCGATGAGACGGCCTTCCTCCACCGAATCGCCGTTATCCTCCACCCGTTCATAGCGGCTGCCATCAAGGGCGAGTACTTCGGCAATCAGAAACCCATCTTCACAGAAGACACCCTGCGGCGTAAAACACCCGCCGCCGATCTCCTCCATCACCGCCCGTTCAATCTCAGTATCCAGTCGTGTCTGCGGGTGGTCGAGTGCACTGATCATCTCAATTAACTCAGGGTCATCGCGGCAGACCACCGCAATTGTTCCCTGATTGGGTGCAGGCACAAACCACTGCGGCAAAAGCCGCGTTCCGGGCAGATCCATATTCAGGCGCTGCATCCCTGCCTCTGCTAGCACAATCGCGTCATATTGACCCTCGTGCAGTTTTCGCAGACGGGTGTCCACATTCCCACGGAGTTCACGGACTTCAACATCCAGACTGCTCCTCATGAGTTGTGCACGCCTGCGGGTCGATGACGTTCCCACCACACGAATATCCTCAATGTCGCACTCGTGAACAAGGAAATCCGCCGATGAATCACGTTTGAGAATTGCCGCCATATTGAGGCCTTCCGGTCGGAACGCCGGAATATCCTTCATGCTGTGGACAGCAAAATCAATCTTGCCTGAGAGAATGGCATCATCCAGCGCCCGGACAAAGACGCCTTGTCCGCCACACTCATGCAACGGCACCTCTGTCCGTTCATCACCCACGGTTGCAATCTCACAGACTGAGGTATCTATGCCCAAGTCCCGAAGCTGTCCACAGACACGTTCGGTCTGCGCCATCGCGAGGCGAGAACCCCGAGTACCTACGGTCAGAGACATGAGGAATATGCCCCGGCAATCGTTTCCACGTCATCATCAGTGTGCGCCACAGAAAGGAAATTGGTTTCAAACTGTGACGGCGGCAGGAAGATGCCTATTTTCATCATCTTATTCCAGAAAAGAGAGAATGCCTGCGTGTCGCTCTCCTTTGCCTCCAAATAATTCCGGGGCGGTGCATTTCGGAAGAAGAGTTTGAACATCGAACCGAGGTTCACAAACCCGGCCTTTCGTGCCAAAGGTATGGACTCCCCGATGATTCGTGCATTCTTTTCGAGTTTGGAATACATGCTGTTGTTATCATGCAGATACTTCAGACACGCAATGCCTGCGGAAAGCGAGAGCGGGTTACCGGAGAAGGTTCCCGCCTGATAGACCGGGCCTGCTGGTGCCGTCAGTTGCATAATATCCCGCCTTCCGGAGAAACAACCAATGGGAAGGCCCCCGCCGATTATTTTCCCAAAGGTCGTAAGATCTGGAGTGACCCCATACTTCACCTGCGCCCCGCCGATGCCCAGACGGTAACCGGTGATGACCTCATCAAAGATAAGGAGCACATCATGCTCCTCGGTTATCTTTCGCACCTCGGCGAGATACCCGTCATCCGGGAGAATCGGGCCGACATTCCCCAGCACCGGCTCGAGAATGAATGCCGCCACATTATCGTTATTTTCCAAAAGGAGTGACAACGCTTCGGTGTCATTATAGGGCACCTGCAACGTGTGACGTACCACATCAGGGATAACCCCTGCAGAGTCCGGTACACCCATCGTGGTAGCACCGGAGCCTGCCTTGATCAACACACCATCATGAGCGCCGTGGAACCCGCCCTCAATCTTAATGAAGTCCTCACGTCCGGTAAACCCGCGGGCAAGACGAATGGCGGCCATTGTCGCCTCTGAACCGCTGGAGACAAACCGCACCATATCAACTGAAGGATGATCAGCGATGAGCATCCGGGCGAGCGTCAATTCCTTTTCTGCAGGAGTTCCATAGAGCCACCCATCTTCCGTGCAGGCGCATATTGCTTCACGCACCGTTGGGTGAGCGTGCCCGAGAATTAAGGGACCGTAACCGAGACAGCAGTCGATCAGACTCTCGCCGTCCTCGGTCATGAGCCGTGAACCGGCGGCACGGCGGGTATAGAACGGATAGGGTTTAATGGCACGCACCGGACTCGATACGCCGCCGGGCATCAGATTTTTTGCCTCAGAAAAAAGCTCTTCACTTCTCATTTCAGCCACCCCGCTGCATCCAGCGCAAAATAGGTGATGATAAGGTCCGCACCCGCCCGTTTTATTGCAAGGAGACTCTCAAGTGCAACCGCCTTTTCATTAATCCAGCCGTTTGCTGCGGCTGCCTTGATCATCGAATACTCCCCGCTCACCTGATAGGCAGCAACCGGCAAACCAAGAGAGGCCACCGACTGCAGGATGTCAAGATACATTCCGGCGGGTTTCACCATCAGGATATCCGCACCCTCTTTCTTATCCATCTCTGACTCAAGAAACGCCTCACGCGGATTGGCCGGGCTCATCTGATAGGTCGTCCTGTCTCCAAAGGTAAAACCGGAGTCAGCTGCGTCACGGAACGGTCCATAGAGGGCGCTTGCAAATTTGCTGGAATACGACATGATAGCCGTATCCTCATAACCTTCGCAGTCAAGCTCTTCACGGATGGCCATCACCATCCCGTCAAGCATGCAGGACGGGGCGACGATATCCGCACCCGCTTCTGCGTGAGACACCGCTATCTGTGCCATCAGCTCAAGAGACGGGTCGTTTAAAAGATCAGGCCCAGAGGCTGTATCCCCGACAATCCCGCAGTGTCCGTGATCCGTATATTCACAGGCACAGACGTCGGTGATGACAACGAGGTCAGGTACGGCCGCTTTCATAGCCCTCACCATTCGCTGGATGACCCCGTCAGGGTTGTAAGCCTCTGTCCCTCCGGCATCCTTTCGTGCAGGAATGCCAAAGAGGATCACCGCACGAATGCCCGTTTTCGCAACCAGTTCTGCAACCCCCCCTGCCATCCCCGGCGGGTAACGGTACTGCCCCGGCATGGAAGCAATCTCAACCGGCACGGTGGCGGTCTCATCAAAAAAGAGCGGGGCCACCATGTCATCAATTCTCAGCGCAGTCTCCTGAAACAGGGGCTGCACATTCCGTTTTCTCAGTCTTCTCAATCGTCTTTCCGGAAACATTCGTCATCTCCTGTAGTTACTGCGTGCACTAGGGTCTGTGCAGATTCAATGTCACCGCTCTCAGCTGAGCGTCTCACCGAGAAGGTGACGTCATTGAGAAGTTTCTTCACAAGCACCCGTGACAGGTCATCGAGTATCTCTTCAGCCGATGCACCCGATGACCGGAGGCGTGCAGCTGCTTTGTCGCGTTCACGGCACCGGATCATCTCTGCCCATGAATGGAGATGGGCAAGGAGATCGGTGGCACCGGCCCGGTTGAGGAGCGACACAAACTGTATCTGTTCAGCATCCAGAAATGCATGCGCTTCCTCAGCCTCCTCTCTCCGGTTATTCATATTATTTTCGCTTACGGTGCGGAGATCGTCTATGGTGAAGAGATACACGCCTTCGATCTCACCGACCGACTCCTCTACATCCCGGGGCTGTGCAATGTCGATTATTACCAGCGGTTTTTTATCTTCATCTAACGGCCATATGCGACCCCGCATCGCATCACAGGCCATATCATACCGGATGATGGCATGAGGCGCTGCGGTGCAGGAGATGATAACATCAGCAAGGGCAGCATACCGTAAGAGTTCATCCAGATGGACAGCCTTTCCGCCCACCAGATCTGCAAGCTCCTCTGCACGGGCAAAGGTTCGGTTGGTGACATAAATGGCAGTCAAATCTTTTTCCGCGAGCGCCTGAGTGACAAGCGTGCCCATCTCACCGCCGCCCACTACCAGAATATGGCGACCACTAAGACTCCCTAAGAGGCTTTCAGCCAGTTCAACTGCGGCAGAGCCGATGGAGACTGCTCCCTTATTGATATTCGTCCGCTTGCGCACCTCGATGCCGACATGCACGGCTTTGGTGATACACCGCTCAACGAGCGGACTTGATGTACCATTCTCACGGGAAAGGGCAAGCGCCGTTTTCAGTTGCCCGAGGATCTGGTCTTCCCCGACAACCATGGAATCCATTCCTGCAGAGAGACAGAGGAGATGATGCAGTGCATCCTCCCCTTCCAGCATGCGAAACCCTTCCCGGCCTTGTTCACGAAGAAACGCCTCTGCCGTATCAACATCCCCTTCCACCAGAAACTCAATCCGGTTGCATGTCTGGAGCAGAAGTGCTCCCTTAAACCGTTTCTGCGCTTCGGTTAGAAATGCAGCTTCATCAGGAAACCGAAATTGCTCCAGTTCTGCGATATTGCTTCCGTGATGGCTGATGCCTGCAATAGCAACCGATGGGATAAGTCCATTCTTCATACATATTTCCTGAGCGCCTGCTCTTTTGCCTGCTCTGTGCCCTGCGGGAGAGCGGCCCACATCGCGGAATCGTCAAGGACGGCATTAAGAATCCGTGATCGAACCTGCTGATCCGTGACCCGCTGTTTCAGGTCTTCCCGCAGTGCCTCCTGCAACCGCACCATGCCGTCGATATCCCCGCAGTGTTCTTCAATGCAGAGACGGAGGTGGCGTGCCATTGCTGGACTACGTCCGAAGGTGGAGATGCCAATACAGTAGGTATCTCCGTGCACCATTGACGGAATGATGACATCACCCTCCCCCCCTACGGCATCGTTCACATGCGCCCCGCACCGGCGGGCCAGGATACCAATTCTCTGATTCAGGTCCGCTCGTTCCAGAGCAGTGATCACGAGAAAACTGCCAGAGAGGTGAGACAGGATCTCATCGTCATCCATTTCAGTGAGATCACACGCAACCGTATCAGCAGTAATTTCTGCAAAATCCGGATGAAATGAACGACTAAGGACCACTACATGCGCCTCATGGGCAAAATAACGTGCCTTTCGGGCACCGACTGCGCCGCCGCCCACAATCACAACCCGTGCACCCCTGAGGTCCATCATCAGTGGTATCATGCAAGAATAGGATTGATGCTGCACGCATTTAACGGTATCATCTTTTACTCCATTCGTATGTTCTGAAAAAAACAGTATGAGGGGATAAAGATGAACGATACTATAATTGCAGGAAATATAATTCACACAACACAGGCAATATTCTGAAAATAAGGGATACAAAAATGCAATTCGATACCATTATATTCTCTTCTGTACAATATTGTAGAGCACTGAGATGCGCTGGCATCACAGAGTGAATTGCGCGGATAGTGTAGTGGTTATCACTAGGCGTTGCCAACGCCTAAACCCGGGTTCGAGTCCCGGTCTGCGCACTCGTTTTTACTATTTTATTCATCGTAACGGAATGTGTGTTTTTAGAATGTCTAAAAATAAGACTACCCATCCCTGAGAAATGCCAAATTCCCCCTCAAAAAATCTATTGAGGATATCCAAAACATCATCCTGATGCTGTGTGTCCATGGTGTTTGGCGTTGCTTTATTAGTCATATATGGGCTATCGTATCCGTTTACCCAATTTACTGAAAAGAAATGCTCATGATATCGAAAAAATGTCGGAGGAGTCCAATCAGGGGATCGCACACTCGCCCATATCCCCTGTTCTCCTATTGATTATTTACCGCCGTCTCTGCGATGCCTTCGGATGAGATAATACGCTGCACCGATTGTACCGATAAGCAAAGCTCCAAGAACATACGGCAGGATTGCTGATTGGTAAAAAACGCTGAATACACTTTTAGTTCCATGGTAGGGAACCTTTTCTTTAATCACCGGTTGGTCGGCCGCATTTTTATGGGTATTTGCCTGTGCAAAATGCAGGTTCCACTGTGCACGGGCATCCAAGGGATCAATTTCAAGAGCCCGTTCGGATACGGAAATCTCCTTTTCGTACTCTCCCATTCGTCCGTATGCAGTGCCCAGAATAATATACGATTCAATCATATCCGGGTTCAGCGTGATTGCAGTCTCTGCCGCCTCAATTGCATTCTTATGCCGTCCGAGGTTGAGCAGTGCATCGGCAATAACCACCCATGCTTCTGTCTGATTCGGATTCAGTGAGGTTGCCATCTCACCGGCTGCAAGTGCGCCCGTATAGTCTCTTTTAGCCGAGCAGATGCCTGCCTTTGTAACCCAGGCAAGCGTGAAATTCCCGTCAATTGCGATTGCTGCATCGATATGGGTCATCGCATCCGCGTAATTTCCTGCTCCTGCTTCATCCACGGCCAGGTTGTAAAGGTCAATCTTCCCAACGGAAATCGTATCCACAGAGACATCTTCAGCAGACACAACAGGAATACCCGCTGCGATGAGAAGTGCGACTGCAAACAGGATGCCGATAGTTTTCATTCCTGTCATCCTTTGAGAGGTTTCTTTCTGAAAAGTATAATCAGTTGCGATCAAACCATCCAAAGACCCCTCCACATTGATCCCATTATGCCATTTCGCCCCCCACATACTGGTATGAAAGTGCTCCCCTGAGTCAGAAATACAATGCCGGGTGAAGACGATATCGGGCCAGGGGTGGACACAGAACGCATGAAACAATGCCCCGCCTGGCACGCGGAAGACTGCGGGACTGCCCCCGGCGAATTACACCGGCGTTGTCAGGAAGATGCAGCCCCGCCTCCTTGTCATCGTCGATGCCGCCGACATGCACCTTTCTCCCGGCGAGTTATGAAGAATCCTCATGATGTTCTCGGACAGGCAGGATTTGACACTCACACTCACTCACTCACTCACTCACTCACTCACCCATATCATCGGATACCTCCACAAGGGCTTACCGGAGATGCCTGAGATTATCCTCATCGGCATACAACCGGGACCATTTACCTTCCACAATGAAGTATCCGCACCCGTCATCTGTGGGGGAGAAGAGGTGGCAGAGATGCTCTGCAACAGAAAAGAAGCACAGATCCCAAAATATATTCCCGAAAACGCCAGATAAACAGGATATATACAGGTGAAGAATTGCATGATACGATGCCCGCAATGTAACAGCACAGAGATCTACGCCGCTGTCGGTGGATATGGCGGATACTATTACCGCTGTAAAAAATGCGGTTATGCAGGGTCCCTCGTTATTGAATACGATAGCGATGAAGCACCGGAAGAAAAGCGCGAACTGCAACAGGAATACCAGGAAGAGATGCAGGAATATGAAAGAAAACGCCGCCCCCTCATCTGGGCAGTCCTCGCCCTCCTTTTCATCGCGGTTGTTTTTCTCCTCGTATACCGGTAGCCCCCGGCCCTCTCTTTAGAAAAGCCCAAACATCTTCAGCGCACTCAAAAGCAGCAGACCGACAAACAACCACTCGAGGTGACGTGCGGGAATACTGTGCGACAGACTAACGCCGACAAAGGATGCGGGAATCGTGGTCACCATAAGGATGATCCATTGGTGAAGGTCGACATACCCCAGCGATGGCCCGGGAATGCCGGTTATCCCCCACCCAAATATGATATACGCAAGGACACCCCCCGCGGAGGCAAAAATAAGAAATGCCGTTGATGTCCCAACCGCACGATGAATTTCATAGCCTGACAGAAGGGTCAAAAAGAGCACAATCAGGTATCCTCCCCCAATGCCAAGAAGACCGGAGAGAAACCCAAAGATGGCCCCCGCAAAGATAAACACCCAGACCGTGGCGTCCCGTTCATCATCCACCTGATATGATGGTTTCAGCGCCATCTTCACGGCCGCACCGAGGAGCAGGACACCGAATAAATATCTGAGCCAGTCGCCCTGCACCGATGTTGCCACATATGCCCCGGCGATGGCCGCGAAAAATCCGGGAATGCACATATGCTTCACGCTATCCCATGCAACGGCTCCCTTTTTTGAATGACCAGAGGCAGTGGCAATCGCGGTGGGTAAGATCACCGCGAGACTCGTTGCAAAGGCTACCCGGGTGGCAAGCGTGGGTTCCACTCCGAGGAGGTCGGTTAAGACCCAGTATTGTACAGGAACCATCACAAAGCCCCCGCCGACACCAAGTATGCCTGCTCCCAGTCCCGCAATAATCCCTGTCAGCCCGAGAACAAGCACTGTCTGAAGAAAAATATCCATTTTTGCTCCGGTATCGTCGGTATGCCATACCAGCTCTATGTACTCTTCAAAAATGAGCTGAACGCATAAAAAAGAACCGATTGAAGTAACCAGAGTTTCTCAACAATCAGATATTCCCATGGATTCACACGACAATGTCCAACAACGTAAGATTAACGATGGTGAAACAGGCGTGATATGCAGTGCAGAAACCCGCCCTTTTTTAGCACACAGAAGAAATATTTAAAGAATGCATCGTTCGTTTCTGGGAAAAAATCACCTCCACTGGTGTGACATCTGCAAAACACCCGTTCTTGGTAAAAAATGCAGCTGCGGCACACCGACACGGGAGGTGGTACTCACCCCACCCGGCGATATCAGGCCGGCGTTTGATGATGACATCACCCACATCAATCAGGTCTACCGAGACCATTTTGGAACAGACCTGATACCTGAGGGGCACATTGTCATTCTCAACAAAGTTCCGGATATTGACCGGATGGAAGAGATCATCATGGGCGGAGCTGTTGTTGGTGCCATCCGTTTTTACCCGGAGGAAGAACGATGGGAGGCCATGCCACGCCCTCCTGCCGTTCTTTATATGACACCGTCCATGCGGTATGTGGTGGTTGACCCGGGTGCGGAAACCTCCATCCTGACCAAGGGGGCATCGGTACTTGCACCCGGACTCATCAACATCGAAGAGCATGTTGAAGAGGGTGATCAGGTATTCATCATGATACCCGACGGGCGCTGCATCGCTGTCGGGCGGGCAAAGGTCTCTGCAAACGAAGCACAGACCATGGAACGAGGCACCATCGTCCGGACACGCAAGACGAAACCGGTCACCTGTATTCCGGCAAAACGGACATGGAATGATGTTCTCGCCGCAAATGAACGAATACTCACCGGTGTCGAGGATGAGGCCGTCACCTTTGTAAAGCGTACAATGGAAACAAATCCCCTGCCAGCAAATGTCTCCTACTCCGGCGGTAAAGACAGTCTTGCAACACTGTTGGTCGTCATGAAGGCCGCGGGGAAGCTTCCTCTTCTCTTTGCCGATACCGGCCTTGAATTCAAAGAGACCTATGAGAACGTGCAGCAGGTGGCTGATTACTACGGCCTTGAGGTCATACGAACAGAGACTACATCACGTTTCTGGGAGGTAATGGAGGAAGATGGGCCACCGGCAGTCGATGCACGGTGGTGCTGCAGCGTCTGCAAACTCCATCCCATAAAAAAGCTAATTGAAGAGAGATGGGGAGAATGCCTCTCATTTATCGGTCAGCGAAAATATGAATCGTTTAAACGGATGAAGAGCCCGCGAGTCTGGCGGAGCTACAACATCCCATGCCAGCTTTCCGCATCCCCTATACAGCACTGGACGGCACTCCATGTCTGGCTTTATATCTTCCGCGAGAATGCGCCGTATAATGTTCTTTATACACGCAGAATTGACCGGATCGGCTGTTTCATGTGCCCGTCATCCGACTGGGCAACTCTCCGGCTCATCATGCGGGACTACCCTGAGGAATGGAAGCGGTGGGACGACGCAGTGAATCAATACAAGGAAAAGCATAATCTGCCGGATGTCTGGGTGGAAAAGGCCCTCTGGCGCAAACGGGGTGAGGGAGAAGAAGAGAATGACGACGAAAGTAGCTATACATGATTACAGAGCAGGAAACCTCTGGAGTGGACGCCGCGGAATGGATCAGGCCGGGCCACATCCGTAATCACAAAGGATGAGGTACCATCCACCCTGAACAGTTATCCCCCTTTTTTACCGCATCCCGAAAGAGAGCGATGCCTATTTTGTTCACCCGTTCTTTCCAAAGAACAGTCTGAAACACACCCTCACCGACACAGACTATATCGGCAGTTTTGCAGCATAAAATAGGGAGCCAAATGACTGTGATATGAAATTTCACCGGAAAGATATGGCGACACCGGGCCTGCCATCCCGAAATAAATTCCCAACTCTGATTACTTTCGACAATCTTTTACGTCCGGTAAACCTCTTTTCACAACGTGCAGAAAAACCACAATCACTGAACCTGGAAAAAAAGAAAAATCCGAAATGATTATTGTCTGCGATACATCGCCACCAGCTCAAACAGGAGCATGATGAAGATGACCGCAAAACCACCGCTGAAAAAGGTCACCGCGAGAATATTCGGGGCAATCTGCGGGGATGTATACTCCCTTTCCATCGGTGCTGCCGCAGAGGCAGGTGCAGAGGTAGAAACGACACCACCTTTTTGACCATTTGCCTCTCCGTCTCCCTCTTCAAGAGAGTAGCCTGTCACCTGTGCCCGTGAATCGCCGGAGATCATATCCGGCCCGGTCATCATCGCTCCGTCATGAGGCAGGAATGAGAATGTCGGCGCCAATGCAAGCAGCACGAGCGTCGCACAGATCATCAGCCCAAACAGAGACGTATATCTCAGCAGCAGGTCCCGGAGGTTAC
Source organism: uncultured Methanoculleus sp. (assembly GCA_964496155.1). Lineage (GTDB taxonomy): Archaea > Halobacteriota > Methanomicrobia > Methanomicrobiales > Methanomicrobiaceae > Methanogenium. The sequence goes on along the minus strand of CAZBYH010000017.1, from coordinate 405 downwards.
CCTTTCCGGGGGACATAATGACCACCTGCTGGCGCACACCGTAAACCTTGACCACCCGCCCTTTCTCACTGTACCGGGTGCGCACAATATCAACAAGCCCTGCATCAAGCAAATTTTCGATCTGATATTTCAGGGTCGTAATCGGCTGACCAAGACGTTCAGACAACTCCGAGAGCGTGAGCTCATCCTCAGAAAGAGTGGACAAAAGATCACTTGCCGTCTCACTGGCCATCGCCTTTCCGATCTTCTTTGCCCGTTCGTCGCCGGGCTCAAGGACAAGCACACCTTCGTCCGTCATTTTAGTTGCTCAACAATCATCCGGCACCCAACGGCAAGTGCCTCACGAAGGCCCTCTGCCGAGGCACCACTTCCCTGTGCAAGAGACGGTTTCCCGCCCCCTTTTCC
>CAZBYH010000016.1:13316-17786 GCA_964496155.1 uncultured Methanoculleus sp. | reverse complement strand
TCCCAGATTGGAGTACTTAAATGGAAAGCAGCAAATTATACGTTGGTAATCTTACGTATTCAGTTACAGAAGCTCAACTCAGAGAATTATTCGAAGATTTTGGCGATGTTAAGGATGTCCGTGTCATTGAACGCAAGGGATTTGGGTTCGTTGAGATGGGCACAGTTGAAGAGGCAGAGAAGGCAATGGAAGCTCTCAATGAGACTGACTTTTCCGGCCGCACACTAAGAATTGATGAAGCACGTCCTCAGAGGCCGCGTACCGAATACAGAAGATACTAATCTTCTTTTTTTGCCGCTCCGGTATCCGGGATATTTCTTCACGGATATCAGTCGGTGAATCTGGCACAGACGGTGAGTTGTCAGCTGGATAATGTGTAAATATACTCCGTAATGAGCCGAAGGCTTGTTTTTTGTAAAGGTACTATCTGTTCTTACCGGGGTTGATGTTTCAATCCGGTTTTTGTCCGTATTTAGGAATCCGATGTTTTTTTAAGTACGATCTATCTCCTCTTTTATTCCGTCGCGACGGTCGGTTAATATGACAGGAGGGCAGAAAGGGAACCGTATGTTTATCGTCGGCCACCGGGGGGCACGGGCTGTTTGTCCGGAAAACACCATTTCTGCGCTGAAAGTGGGGATGAAATGTGCGGATTTTGTGGAGATTGACATTCGCCTTACAAAAGATGGTATTCCGGTGGTACTGCATGACCTTACTCTTGATCGCACCACCAACGGCAGTGGGCCGGTTAATGAAAAGACGCTCAGAGAGATACAGTTGTTTGATGCCGGGGACGGTCGGCCGGTTCCGACTTTGCAGGAAGCATGCGATCTCTGCCTCCCCTCCTGTGGAATTGTCGCAGAGATTAAGGAACCGGGTTCAGAAGAGGCGATATGCAACATTCTCCGTGAATACACTCCGGATGCCATATGGATTGTCTCCTTTCACCCGGAGAGTATTCATGAGACAAAACGCCTGCTCCCCCCCATCAGGACAGGACTCATCTGTGATACGGATTGCACAGACCCCTTCGCCTCGGTGCATGCTGCCGATGCGGATGCCATCCTTCCCCGTACAGATTCGGTCACACTGGACTTCACTGCCCAGGCACATTGCAGGGGACTGTCGGTTATTGTCTGGACACTGAATTCGCCTGAGTCCTACCGGCGGGCGGCGGCGTGTGATGTAGATGGGTGGGTGACTGATGACCCCTGCGGTCTCCGTGCATGGCTAAACCGTTTTCTAAATGACAATGGGATAAGAATATAGTCTTCGGTATCATTATTTCACATATATATGGCCACGGAACAGGAGTTTGCCGCAGATATGACTCACCCGATTCTCTATGAGGAGGAATGGGATCGGATCACAAAAGTGATAGATGCATTTGATAATACTCGTCCGTCTCACATCGCGATCATTGCGGACCCGTTTGCCGGCCAAAATGTTTTGATGGAGGGGATACTGCGCCGCCATCCGGATCGTGTCATCCATATCCCCTTCTTTTCCGTTGTTAAAAGCAAGGATTTTCTCGCACAGATAGCCGGTCGTAGCGATGTTGTGGTGATGGAGCACTGCCATTTTCTCAGCATGCGAAAGATCGGCGGATTTGCGATGCTGGATGCCTTTCTGGATCACCTCTCAACATCAGAGCGGCTCTTTGTGACCGAGTGGAACAGTTTTACCTGGTCCTATCTTCGGGCCACCCGGCATATCGACACCTTCTTTCCGGTCATCATAACACTTCCCGCAATTGACAGTAAAACACTCAAAAATCTTATCCTGTCGCGGTATACTGACAAAATTAAATTTATTGAAGACGCCGCTCCCCGTGAGGATCCTATTCTCTCCACTCATTATCGCACGGTAAAACTGCCTTTTTCTGAAAAAACTTTCTCTCTCCCTGTGCCTCATCTTCGTGATGGGGCGGGCGGGACAAACGGGATACATAAGGTGGATCCTGAAGAGGCCGCGTTTGACAAAATCATCAGGATTGCAGATGGCAATTATGGCGTGGCAGAGCGCGTCTGGGACCGATCTCTGGACGGGAAGACAGTAAGGGTGGCGGATATCCCTGATATTCCCTGTACGGTCAACCTGGATGTCAATGAATCATTCCTGCTGACGACCATCCTTTCAATGGAATCCATCAACATGATAGATCTGGCAGAGATCGCGGGGCCTGAGATTAATCTGAAACAGGCTCTTTTCCGGCTGAAAAACCAGGGTCTGGTGGTTGAAGAAAAGGGATTCTTCCAGATCAAACCCGAGGCGCTCAGCTGTGTGAAAGGCTATGTAACCCGTACCAGGATGGTGTGGTAGATGCAGGAAATCACGAACCTGTCTGATGACGTTTTACAGGTTCCATCGGTCATCCCGGATCTGGACCTGATTATCACGATTGTACTAATATTTGTTGCCGCATATCTCATTATCAAAATCGCCGTTTTTCTCCTGCGAAAGATATCTGAGAAGGCCGGCAGACACCGTATCGCGGTCACGATGGTCATCCCTCTCCTGAAAATAATTGTCTATGTCTCAGCAGTGTATTTCGTCCTGAAGGCCATCTTTGATCCGGGCCTTACCGAACTGCTTCTGTTCTCTGGTATTTTTGGGGCTGCAATCGGGTTTGGGCTGAAGGACATATTCGCTGACATCATCGGCGGGATCGTGATCGCCTTTGAACGGCCCTACCAGATAGGTGATAAAATAGAGGTGAGCGGCACCTATGGCGAGGTCATTGATATTGGCCTGCGGGCGACACGGGTGGTAACCCCTGATGATTCGGTTGTGTCCATTCCGAATTATGTTGTCTTCCAGGAAGCCACTGCGAGCATGAATTCCGGAAAGACAGAAATGATGGTCGTCATTGATATCTTTATTGATCCCCGGTCCGATGGCAACCTGGCGATGAATATTGTAGAGGAATCTCTTATTACCTCAAAATATGTGTATATCTCTCCAAAATGCCCATATACGGTTCTACTGCGGGATTTCCCCTTTTACCGGAGAATTCGTGGCAAGGCGTATGTCAATGATCTCCGGTCTGAGTTTGAGTTTAGCTCAGAAGTGACCCGCAGAGCATGGAATGAACTTTCCCGGCAGGGCATTCTTTCTCCGCCACCGGCGCATCTCCCTGATGAGATCATGGCAGATTAAGCCTTGTTCGTCCCCTTTTTTCATTGGGGTCAAAAGTTCTTTACCCCTCTCTTGTGCAGGCAAAAATGATGCTTTCTTTTTAAGATTTCGGAGTTTTGGCATCGTTCAAACGACCAAAAAAAGAGAGAATTTAGTTTTTCTCAACTGATTCCAATGCCAAACTCAGGTCTTCTGTGAGATTTACGTGGTAAAAGTCCCCTCCAGTCGGGAGAACAATAAAGAGGTTTGGGGTGATGTCGACCTTTATCTCGCCGTCGGTCATCCGGAAGTCCAGCACATGCCCGCCTGAGGTGCGGTCATCGGTGATGAAGTGTATGTGGTACCCCGGCACATTAAGACCGTTCACAAATTCTGGTGACCAGAATCCAACGATGGTGCCGGTTGTGTTAAAGAATTCAAACACTGACTGTTCCGATACAGCATCTGCGAGTTTTGGGTATGGGCGGGTCTGCTTTGGAACACTCCGTGTCTTTATATGGTCAAATGTCGCGTCGATGCGGATGGCATAGACCATATTTGCAGAGGGAAGTCCTGCTTCCAGCTCTTTTTCAAATCGGTTGATGTCTGTTGTGCCATTCACCGGGATACTGAAATCCAGGTCAAAGAATGTGGCAGATATAAACGGTGTTGTAATGGTGTCATCAAGTGGGTATGCCACTCCATCTGTCCGGATGACATAATATTCGCCGTCCACGCCGATCACCTCCCCGTCAAGTCCGTCAATGGTGCCGATGGCGAAATCACCGTGGTCTCTGACCTCTGAGATGGGGACAATGCCATCATAGACGCTCTGGAGGAGGGCGTTTATGGTTGAAACCTGATAGAGCGTGTCACGGGCGTCAGATGATTCCTCCGGAGGCATACCTGCATGGGGGATAGTGGGAAAAAGGATGAGACAGGCAATGATACCGATGAGAACGATGATGGCGGCGATCAGGAATGTCTGCATGTCGCGTGATTTCATGGATATATGTACCTGACCTATATTTTGGTTTAATACTATAGAATTTGTCTGCCTGCAAAGAATGGCATGTGGTGCGTTCGTTTTTGAATGTGAATGCCTGAATCAGACCGTTTTGGGCGGTGTAACACAGTGCACTGCTACCCATTGATGGAACTGTTCCACTCATCGAATGAGCACATAGTACTGTAAAATAAAAGAGAGTTCATCTCTGGAAAAAAGTGTTTTTGGGAAAATAGCTTCCCTGGTGCGTTTTAGAGGGGTTATCTGCGGTTGAACCCGCGACCAAATCCTCGGCCGGCTCCCCGGCCCATGCCGAATCCCCGTCCACATCCTCGGCCCCGGCCCAT
>CAZBYH010000016.1:0-13216 GCA_964496155.1 uncultured Methanoculleus sp. | reverse complement strand
AATCCGCGACCCATACCGAAACCTCCACCCATACCTGCCTGATATGCAGGTGCAAAAGGTGGGTTCTCCTGAACGCCTGCTGCTCCTTCTTCCGTTGCAATCGTTTCTGCGGGGGGGCAACGCCCCATCCCGCGTCCTGTCCGGCTGCCCTGTCCAAGGGGTCCGGTTCCATTAAATCCTGGCATTTGTATCACTCCTGGTATACGCATATATTGCTCATATGTGCATAAATACTTTTCTGCTTGCGGCAGGTTTTTATATCCTATTGTTTTGGATGCTGAGAGTATTCCGGTGTCCCGACCATCCGGTCCACAGTCTTGTACGATGATGTTCTTCCTTTCTAAAGAGAGCATCCCCTACCTTATTTCGGGTTGTATGGATGTCGCGCCAGAGGGTTTTCCGGGAGATTTGGATCCATTCTGCGGCATACTCCTAATCCAGACCCTCGCTGTTTACCACTCCGAATGCTTCCCGCCCACTGTTATCGGTGAATGGAATGTTCCACTCATCAAATGAGCCTGGTAATAAAAAGCAAAATAAAAATGAGTGAGATTTTATCTCTGGAAAAAAATGCGTTTTGGGGGAAATGGCATCCCTTGCGGGTTTCTGAATGTTTATCTGCGACCGAATCCTCGGCCACATCCACGTCCCATACCGGCGCCCCGACCACAACCCCGACCTCGGCCCATGCCGAATCCGCGGCCCATACCCGTTTGGTCTGCCGCTGCAAAAGGTAGATTCTCCTGAACGCCTGCTGTTACCGCTCCTTCTTCCGTTGCAATTGTTTCTGCGGGGGGGCAACGCCCCATCCCGCGTCCTGTCCGGCCACCCTGTCCGGAGGGTCCGGTTCCATCATATCCTGGCATCTGTATCACTCCTGGTTATACACAGATATTGCTCATATGTGCATAATTAGTCTTCCGGTTGCGGCAGGTTCTCATCCCCTGCCGTTTCGGAATCTGAGAGAATACAGGTGTCCTGGCCATTCAGCCCGCAGTCCGATACGATAATGAGCTTTCCTTCTGAGAGAGCGTCAGCCACCTTTTTCCGGGCTGTATGGATGTCGCGCCAGAGTGTTCTCCGGGATATTTGCATTCGTTCTGCGGCGGATTCCTGATCCAGACCCTCGCTGTCAACCAGCCTGAATGCCTCCAGTTCTCCCGGGAGGAGGGTGACGGTCTCACGCGGTCGTTCTTCTTTTCCGGAACAACAGGGGCCGTAACATCGCCAGATTCCCTCCGATTCTATCGTCCTGACACTTCGGGGACGCCCGCGTCGCCGGTTTCCTCTTCCTCCTCCACCACCGGCACCACGGTTCATTGGGAGATACCCATTGCAGTACAGAGCGCCTTCCATGCATTCTTTAGGCTTATGGCAGCCGGGGTGCCTGTATCTGCAATCGTCTCTCCGCGTCGGGCGGCTGCGATGACTGCCGGGTCAAAGGGAATCGTGCCGATTATCTCAATTTTTTCCTGTGCACAGTATTTTACAACATCCTCTGCACGTTCCTCGTCAAGGTCTGCTTTATTCAGCACCAAAAACATGTCCACACCAAACTGGCGACATATGGTTACCAGCCGCCGTAGATCATGGAGGGCCGATATGCCGGGTTCTGTCACCATGACGACCGCGTCAGCACCGCTAATAGCAGATATCACTGGGCATCCTATTCCGGGTGGGCCGTCAATAAGAAATGCCGGGAATTCTTCTTTATTTTCCAGTGCGTCCTTTTTGACCTCATAGACCAAGAGACCGCTGGTTCCGGAGCCAGGGAAGAGTTCTGCATGGTAGAGCGGACCCTGAGGTGTCTCAGAATGACAGACCTCACCGCTCTGCCGTGGGGAAATGGTGATTGCATCTTCCTCACAGACCAGAGTGCACACGGCACACCCCTCACATTTCGGGGGGTTGACACGGAATACTCCATCGTCTCCCTGATCGATTGCTGAAAATCGGCAGTACGCCTCACACAGTCCGCACCCAATACACCGTGACTCGTCAATGAATGCACACTCCAGCCCCATGTACGGGCGGCATGTTGTGCCTGATGTCTCTAAGAGCAGGCTGAGATTTGCCGCATCGACATCACAGTCTGCTAAAAGCAATCGTTTATCAGAAAAAACTGCAAATCCTGCGGCAACCATGGTCTTTCCGGTGCCGCCCTTACCGCTCATTACTGCAACGGTTTTCATGGTGTGCCTCCTGCAATGGCGAGGGTATCCTCGTATAACCGGACAAATTTGTCTTTCCACTCTTTCTTTTCAGCGCAGAGAATGGCACCCCTGTTGTGGATCGCAGCAATTTCCCGGTCAAAAGGAATGGTCAAAAGAATCGGGAGCCCTTCTTCTTTGCAGAATGCAAGTGTCGGGCCATCCTTTCCATCGCTCCGGTTGATGACAATTCCTCTCGGAATACCCATCGTTTCAGCCAGGCGTGCAGCTCTCCTGAGGTCTGCAAGACCTGAGGGTGTCGATTCGGTGACAAGAATACATACATCCGCACCTTCCATTGTTTCAATAACCGGGCATGCTGTCCCCGGCGGACCGTCAAGGATAGATATGCCGTCCCATTCTCCAGCTTCTTTGGCTGTCTTAATGACTTCCGGTGCTGCGATCTCCCCTTCGTCAAGAATTCCTGAAATAACGGTGAGCGAGGGTGAAGGCGTGCTTTGTCTGATCATTCCGATTTTCCGGGGAAATTCAGTGATGGCACCTTCCGGACAAGCCAGTTGGCACCCGCCACATGAATGGCAGAGGTGCGTCTGAATCATCACGTTTTTTGTGAGGACTGAAATTGCTCCAAATCGGCAGAATTCGCCGCAGGCGCCACATAAGGTGCATTTTTCGCTGTCGACCTCAGGTACCTCTACGGTTACCGGTTGTTCTGATTTCTCGCCCGGGAAGAAGAGGTGGACGTTTGGCTCTTCTGCATCACAGTCTATCAAATGTACGTCCTGTGCCTGTGAGACTGACCATGCGAGATTGACGGCGACCATAGTCTTTCCCGTGCCGCCCTTGCCGCTGGCAATGACGATGTTCATACGTGTAATGAATCGTCACCCCTTTAGACGATTCGGGCAAGTTTTCCTGCTTTGTACGCAGCATATGCCTCTGCAACAGTCTTCGCCTCGCCGAATGCATAGGCAGGAATGCCTGCAGTTGCAAGACCTTGGTTGGCGTTGCCGCCGACCTGTCCGGTTACAACGACATTGACGCCTTTTGAAACCAGCATCTGGACAACCTTTGGACCGACACCGCTGGCATCATTTACACTTGAATTGTTGATCGTCTCAATGACATTCCCGGTCTCATCATCGTAGATGATAAAGAATGGTGTTCTTCCAAAGCGGTTCTCTGCGGCAGATTCTGGCGAATCGCCTTTTGATGTAATACTTACTTTCATAACGAATACTCTCCGTTAGTCACTATTGCTCATATGGGCAATATATCTGTGCATCCAAACATCTCCATCTGTCTGGGTCTGCTGTGGTGAGGACCGTCACATCCGTGATCAGATGAGAGTGGTTCGGCAGGTTATCTGTGGTTCATTCGTGATGAGATGATTGGTTCATCACATCCTCTTTTCCCAATACCCTGTCGTTCATCTCAGTATCTGTTGTCTGAATAAAAACTTTTCTCTTCTCCAAATCTACCCGGCAGTGGTGTTGAAATATCCGTCCGTCTTTCCTAATTCACGGAAGGAATGCATAAATATGGTGAATTACGATAGGGAGTTTATCTGTCCTTTCTGAATTGAATGATGGAATGACAGGGACAACGAGGGGGTGTTGTATTCATATGAAATCAATCAGTTATGTCTGTTGCACCATTGCAGCAGTTTATCTTGTCCTTTGCGTCTGTATGCCGGTTTTTGCAGCGCAGGGCGTCACCATTGGTGCCGGACCGGGATCCGGTTCGGGATATGGGGGTGATTCAGCTGGTCCTGATAATGCCAGTCTGCAGGAACGGGATACGGTGCGTGAACAGGTAACGCTACGGACACAGGAATGCAGTCCGGATGAAGCCTGTAATGCAACACGACTGAGGGCAATGGTTGCCGAGCGAAACCAGGTCTATCGGGCAGGGGCAGAAGGTACCATTCCTCCGGTGCAGGTGGCAGAGAGGGCAGTATATGCATTTCGTGCTGCAGCCCCGCTTACAGGAGGCAACACACCGGATCTGATCCGCCTTTCTGAAGAGATCAATGGTTCAGTCCGAAATGCGGTGCAGAACGAGGAACGGATTCGTTCGCAGAATGGATTCATGGTCTTTTTGTTTGGGGGCGACCATACATCCGCAGATGCGATGATGCAGGAGGTGGTTCAGAACCGTGTCCGTATCGCAGAGATGAATCGCCTGATTGATGGGTGCGGCTGTGATCCGGAGACTGCTGCGATTCTCAGAGAACAGGTGCAGGTGATGGAGCAGGAGCAGGCACGGTTTGAAACGCTGGCAAATGGAGAACGCGCGAAACGGGGACTCTTTGGGTTTTTCGGGTGAATAAATGTCCGTTTTCCGGTTTATGCGCAACCGGAGCATTCCTTTTTTTGTAGGCCCATTCTCTTGGGGTTATCAGGATGTATGATCCGATCTGGTGGCCTGCGAGATTCACGAAGCCTTGGGAGGAAGCATGCGGCGTATGTCATGGTGAGAACCTCTTTGGCGAAACGGTCGAAAAGATGATTTTCTCGCGAATTGCCGGGCGAATTCTTAGTTCAGACAGATTCAGCAACCTGTTGAGTCCGGGATAGTGCCGGAGTGTGCTATATTTATTTAGGGTCGGCCTCTTCGTTATCTGGCATTTATAGGTCTGATCGTTCTGAGCGGACACGTTCAAGGACTCCTCTGAAATAATCCAGTTCAAGAGTCCCTTTTTTCGTTCGGATGGATTTTTTACGGATAGTCCCGACTTCATGAATTAAGATATAGCTGTCTTCAAAGAGGTCAATGCCGCCTTCCTGGAAATGATGGATGGAGCATTCCAGGGCAGGCACATCTGATGGGCAACGGGACGTAACCGGGCAGACATGCAGATTTTCATCATCTGCTACGCCGAGTATCACCAGAGGTCGTGGGTATGTGCTGTTTCCCAGACGGAATGGGGCCAGAATAATATCTCCCGGTCTGCAGCCTTTCATGAGATAAATTCCGCTCTCTGAGATGAAAAAATTCACGCTTATGGCTGAACGGGTGGAGGGGATAATGACGGTAGCATAGCGATTCCATAAAGATGAAATGGTTTGTGTCCTTTATTCTTTTCATGGGTAAGGTAAGGTCTTTAAGGGAACGGTGGAATACACCGGTGTCTGACAGAAGACCTAGGTTGATATCCGGGATACTACAATATGGCCAAAAAAGATGGGACCGATATGCAGATTCGTATTGCCACAGAAGATGAAGTTCCTGTGTTCATTGAATGGGCACGGTGTGAAGGGTGGAATCCTGGGATCTATGATGGGGAATGCCATTATGCGGCAGACCCGGACGGGTGGTTCGTTGCAGAGAGGGACGAGGAGATTGTTGGCACACTGGTGGTGACCAATTATGATGCGTCTTTCTCGTTTGGGGGATTCTATATCATTCGTGAAGATGTCCGTGGAAAGGGAACCGGTTGGAAGCTCTGGAATCATGGCGTTGCCCATGCAGGAGACAGAAATTTTGGCGGTGACGGTGTCTTTGAGATGCAGAATAAGTATGCAGAGAATGCGGGGCTCGTTTACGCATACCGGAATATCCGCTGGCAAGGTACAGCAGACGGACGTGCACAGCCGGATCTGGTGTCTGCACAGGAACTGCCTTTTAATCCTCTTTTAGCATATGACCGGCGGCATTTCCCGGCAGAACGCAGTCGTTTTCTGAAAAAATGGATATCACGGGATGAAACCCTATCACTGGCGTTTCTTCACCCGGATGAATCCATCGGGGGGTATGGGGTGATTCGCCGTTGCTTTGAAGGCTACAAAATTGGGCCCGTCTTTGCGGATACCCCTGATATTGCAGATCGTATCGTTGAAGGTCTCACCGAATCGATTCCCGGAGAGGTCTTCTTCTTTGATACACCCGAACCAAACGCTGCTGCAGTCAGAATGGCCCGGGACAGGCATATGAAAACGGTCTTTGGCACCGCGAGAATGTACTCCCGGCATGTTCCGGTGCTTCCGCTGCAGGAGATCTTTTGCGTCACTTCGTTTGAGCTTGGGTGATTGGAGGGCTTTTTGGTTCTGGCTGTCGTCACTATTGTTTTCGATCTTCATGGACGGCTACGCCCCTCAATCGCCTTTTTACCGTCTGTTTTTCGGCAGTGTAGCCTCGTTCCTGACATTTCTGCGGATGGGCCGGGCGTTTGAAACTCTTCTGTCATCAGATAGGTTCATTACCTATTCAGAAGATGATAAGAATCGGGTTGTTATCGTGTCAGACAAGGGGCGAGGTGAAAACACTGGATAAACGTGCAGTATATGACGTGGTGGGCGCACCGGTACATCTCACTGAACTTCTGAAGACCGGAGATGAAGGAGAGATATTTCTCATTGACGGCACTCCCGGATACTGTGCCAAGGTATTTAATGAAAAACGGTGCACGACGACCCTCTTTCAGAAGATTTTGGCAATGGTGGCACATCCACCGGATGCAGGTCTGATAAACCGCCGAGAGGTGCATGGATCTGCTGTGCTTGCATGGCCATGCTCTGTTCTCTTTGATTCACCACTTGGGAGCAGGAGTTTTATTGGATATATGATGCCTCTTGTTGATACTGATTTTTTCCGGGAAGCGCACGGTTACTATGACCCGCAGGAGCGTATCCAACTATTTGGTAATACCTTTTCCTGGCGGTATCTGCTTACGGCAGCCTATCATATTGCAGCCGTAACCGATGATATCCATCGTCACGGACATTGTTTCGGAGATTTCTCGGAAAGAACCATTCTCATCGCCCCAACGGCCGCAGTCGCGGTTATCCATTGCGATTCATTTCAGATTCGTGACAGTATATCGGGTCGTATTTTTCCGTCCTCGGCAGGCACAGGGGAAAACCTGCCACCGGAACTTCAGGACCGCCCTCTCCCTGAGGGGCGTGTCGACTGGTATTATGGTGATCTCTTCGGTCTTGCGGTAATGGTCTTCCGGCTTTTTATGAATGGTATGCATCCGTTCAAGGCGGAAAGAAAGGGAGTTTCTGTCTATCCAGAAATCGAACAAAAGATACAGAACGGGGTGTTTGCCTTTGCCACACCTGATCAATACATCCACTCTCCCTCCTTTGCACCTGACTACCGTATTATCCCCCTGTCTCTCCGCCGTCTTTTTTACCGGTGCTTTGTGGATGGGATTGTGGAGCCAAAGCGCCGTCCTTCTGCCGGAGAGTGGAAGGACTGTCTTCACGCTGAGATCTTGGCAATGAAACATTGCAGGGTAGATGGGAAACACTGGTTCGGCGGACATCTGTTGGCATGCCCATGGTGCAACCCCGGTGCAGAGGATATCTTCCCTGATGAAAGCCACCTTTCCATCGGTGATGAACCGATAGTAGCAGAGACCAATTTCCCTTCAGAAGAGAGGGCGCTTTCCTTTCCTCCGGTATCCCCATCGACTTCTGTTTCCCCTCTCCTTCCATACCACCAGACACCGCCACCGGTGGCAGAATCTGTTGTGGAAGATTCAGATGTTTCCGGGTGTGAGGTGCTGGTATCTGAAATGTCTGGATTCGGTGAGGTGATTCCAGATACCCCGGACAGCACCCCCGGGATTTTGCTGCCCGAGCCACATGTAACGATGCATAATCTGTCCCGCGGCATTACCATCCCCGTACGCCTGCCGGTGACGGTGACCGGAAACGGTTCGCTCCTGATTCATATCACCTCAGATGCCCGCTGGATTGAGATTGCAAACACGGTAGTGACCGTTGAGGGAAAAGGGGGCATACATGTGACGCTCAATACGGGGAACATGAACAACAAAGGCTTCCAGAAGGGACGTGTTTTGCTGCAAGCCGGCGATATACAGGAAGAGATATTCCTGTTTGTATCTCTTATGCCGGAACTCTGACTTTTTTAACTGAAGATAAAGAGGGTGATGCCGGCGGTGATGATGCCTGCGCAAAAGAGCGGTATCGTATACCGCATCGTGACATCCCATACCCGTTCTCCAGTGGTTCGGCGTATCAGCCAGAAGAACGGATCGGTCACGAAGCTAAACATCATGCACCCTGCAGCGGTCATCAGAACAAAGGGGGTTATCGGGACTGCGGCTGCGATCTCTGTTCCCGCAAGGAGCGATGCGGTGATGACTGCTGATACGACCCGTGAACCCTGTGCGGCCTGAAAGAGTGCTGCGATGACAAAGGGTACAAGGAGCGCCGGAAGAATGAGGGTAAGGGAAGGAAGGGCAGCTGCAATGCCTCCTTCTGCAGCGACAACCGCCCCAAGTCCGCTCGCACCGCAGAGATCAAAGATGATGATGCCTGCATGTTTCGTGCCTGATTCAAGTGCAGGAATGCGGGATAGTGCCGGTGAGAGAAGGACGGCCGCAGAGAGTCCTGCAAGCAGTGCGATATTGATGTTTGCAAGAATGGAAAGGGGCGTGATGAGGTGGCCAACCGCGAGGAATGCGATTGGCAGCATCACCGGAATCCATGCCTGTCTTCTGCTCCCCGGTGTCCTCTCTTCGTTGTCCTGACTGTCGGTGCTGCATGCATGATGCCGCCCCGAGAGGTATGCAATAATGATGAGTGCAACAAGTGAGAGAGGCAATGCGACCTGCAGATAGTTGCCTGCCGCAAAATCTGTTCGTTGCAGACTGTTTGTGATGGCATACGTGACCGGAAGCGGGTAGAGAAAGACAAATGAGATGACCGACCCGCATGCCGCTGCGTAATAGAGTGATGTGGTGCATTGAAGTTTCCTGCGAATACCCTCAAGCACCGGCGTGAGGACGAGGAATGGAGTGATGCAGCACATCATTGGGATGGAGAGGAGATATCCTGCGATGGCAGCGGCGGACACCGGTCGCTTTGCCACCCTCCCGATGTCTTTTACAATACGCTCTGCACCGCCGTCCCGTGCCAGAAATTTGGCGATGACCGATCCACAATAGATGGGAATCCCGAGGAGGGCAAAGAGTGCCCCTGCCCCGGCAGTAAATGTTGCTATCGCGCCCCCCCCCATCCCGGTCAGAAGGGCAAATAAGAACGCTCCTCCAGTGAGGGTGAGAAACGGCGGGATGGAATGCCGGGCTGCGAGGACTGCGATTACCCCAATAGTGAAAATAAGAGCGATTATTGCGTCCATGTTATGGTTCCTGAATCGTTCGTCTTCGTATCCGTTCCTCTGCACAGTCGCAGTATTCCGCGTCTATCTCAAATCCGATGTAATGGACGCCAAGCGTGATGCAGGCAAGTGCCGTATTCCCGATGCCCATGAACGGGTCACAGACGATGGTATCCGGGGTATGTCCGTGCAGGCGGATACACATCTCAGGGAGCTTCTCTGGAAAACTGGTGGGATGTGGCCGGGATGTCCGGATGGTCTTATAAGGGATAAACCAGACATTTCCCCTGTCCCGGAGATCCTGTGTTGCCTGTTTCCACCGGCCGATATTGGTTTTGTCCTGATATTTTACCCCGATGGCAAGTTTATCCAGTTTTGTTGCGCCGGTGGGGGTGAAATGGAAGATATGTTCGTGACACTGGCTGAGGTATCTGTCTGAATTTACCGGCTGGTAGTGTCCGACGGAGATGTCATCTCGTATGGCATCATAATTGCCGGCGTCTTGTTTTGCTATGGAGACTGACTTCACCCAGTGAATGACATTCTGGAGGACGTAATCTTCTCTGAACTCCTGCATGACATCATAGGGTACCCATGGCTCACGGGGTTTTCCGCCGATATTTAAGAAAAATGATCCATCCTCACGAAGAACACGGCGGGCTTCATGGGCGACACGGTGCATCCAGCCCAGATATTCCTCATAGGGCATGGTGTCATTATGGGTTGCATAGGGTTTGCCGATATTATAGGGGGGCGATGTCACTATGACATCCACGCACTCCTTTTGCATCTGTTTCATACCCTCAATGCAATCCATCTGATAAATCAGGTCAGTCTCAATGAATGACGGTGTCTTCATGCACACTCCTGTATCGTCTGCACAGTATATTTTCCCTCATCGGATTTATGAAGCGTGATTGGTGGACGTTTTCCGGTAAAGAAAGGTGCAAATATTTTCAGAAAGAAACATATCTTCAGGTGAAAAACAATCTCAAAGGCAGTGATTCAGAAACGGCTGGTGGCACTGGAAGAGGAACGGGCGCAACTTGCGGCATACCCGGTAACAGAATATGCTGCGATTGTCAGCGACACCGGGTTTTTCTGTACCTGCTGTGGTCGTTGCTGTACAAAAGCAGCAAACGATCATGTCTTTTTGTTAGATGAGGATGTGCGCCGCATCCGGCAGGATTACCCAGATGTGCTGGTGCCCGCCCCTTATTTTGAGGCGTGTGACCAGAACGGGCGGTTCTTTGTCTCCGGGTATGCATTAAAGACAACAGATGGAAATATATGCACGTTTCTGGATGAATCCGGTCGGTGCCGCATTTATGCGGATCGCCCCCTGATCTGCCGGGTATATCCGTATATGCTGCACATGGAGCCGGATGCATCGAAGCATATGCGCTGGTGCCATCTTTCCGGCCTCAATACGCATGGGGCGTATCATGTAGCCATGACGCATGAAGAGGCATTAGCTGTCGCAGAGGAAACAATCCGTTACGAAAAAAAGTATCTGGATCAGCAGATTGCATTCAACCGTGCCCTTCTTGCAGTGTTTGAAGAAGAGGGACTCCGATATGTGCGCCGAACCTATGACCTTGCGATGCGGGGTTTCTGTCAGGGTGAACCGGTGCCAGTGATGGTGTTCTGTGATGGTCGGTTTGAAAAGACCGTTTTCTCCCGCGATATGTATTAACCCGCGTGTGAGGGTCAATATACATCCTTTTTTTGTCTGTAACTCTGATATATCTCTCTATGGGGAAACGATCGCGTCAGGGAAACCTTGTCATCTTTGTGTTGCTCGTTGCAGCTATCTTCGGTGCATTACATTACGGTGATGAGATCCTGCAGTTTGTGCCGTTCACGAATTCCGGCACGGATGAAGGCGGGCTTGTTGTTGGCGCATTCAATGTGCAGGTATTCGGCACGACAAAGGCCTCCCGGGAGGATGTGATGAATGTGCTCGGACAAACTATTCGTTCATACGATCTCATTGCTATTCAGGAGGTCCGTGACCGTTCAGGAACGGCACTGCCCGCTCTTCTTACCGAGGTGAACCGTGATGGTTCGCGGTATGCCTATGTGGAATCCGAGCGATTGGGGCGGACGGTGTCAAAGGAGCAGTATGCCTATTTCTATAATACTGATACGGTGAGGCTACTGGGTGTGCCCCAGACCTATCCGGAACCGGAAGGCACAGACCCGTTCCACCGTGAGCCGTTCATCGTCTGGTTTCAGGGCATAGACGATCCGGTCAGTGCGGTATGTGCGGTTATTCATACTGACCCTGATGAGGCGACCGAGGAGATCCATGCCCTCTCTGATGTTGTGGACTGGATATATACGGCATATCCCTCAGAGGCGAATGTGATTGTTATGGGAGACTTCAATGCCGATGGCAGGTATTTTAACGAGGAATCGTATACTCCGCTCCGTGCATCCGGGTATCATTGGCTGATAGAAAATGACGTGGATACGACGACCGGGGACACCGTGTACACCTATGACCGGATTGTCATCACTGAATCCCTCAAAGATGAATATACCGGAACTGCCGGGATATTCCGGTATGACGAACGGTTTGGTGCCGGTCCTCCGCTTTTAACTGCGGTATCAGACCATTATCCGGTATATGCGGTCTTTACCACGGGTGATATGGTCACCGCGGGAACGACTGTAACGGCTACCGTGACGACTGCTGTCCCCACCGTGACGACCGGCACCCCATTTGTCACTCCCACGGTGACCATTACTCCCTCTGCTACGGTACCGGGAGAAGAGATCACCGACTGGAGTGTTGTGATCACCGGGGTCAGTCCGATTGATGAATGGGTGACCATTCAGAACACCGGTTCCCTCTCACAGAATCTAACGGGGTGGATACTCACTGACGATACCGGACGTAACCGATACACGTTCCCTTTTTATCACCTGGAATCCGGGGAGCTCGTCACGGTTTACACCGGAACAGGAGTTCCTGCGGACGGCGTGCTCTATTGGGGGAGGGCTCGGGATGTATGGAATAATGATGGCGATACCGCATACCTGCATGGTCCCGATGGAGTGCTGGTTTCGTCGTTTTTTGTAGGCGCTGTTGCCTGAGATACACTTTCACCCCGCACGGCGAGTATATTTGAACAGAACGGTGTAAGGTATAGGTGGGGAGGAGGATACCCCCATTCAACACCTCTGTATGCGGGGGGAATTCACCGCTCAAACGATTCCTCTCGTATGATTAAGTCTACTCCGGACTTTATCCATTCAGGGCTCCTTTCTTTTTTACCGATATCTGTGGATACACAGGTTTGGGAATGTATTGTAAAATGATTTCTCAGGATATTGATGATACAGAAATGGGTAGCATTTCCTGTAGCGTAAGAAACAGATATGATGCATAAATCGTGCTTTAAGGGTATGAGTGCAGGAGTGTTTTCTCCTACAAAAAACGTGAATACGACCCAATTGGGCCGTACTTAATTTCTGAACAGAACCTGCATTCTGCAGGATTCAGCTTCAAAGTAATCTTTACAGAATTTTGCCATAACATCCGGGGCGTATTCCTTGCAGCTGAAGATATCTAGATATGCTGAGTCTGTTTCGTTGGCAAAGTGGCCCGATATTAGTGAAGTTTCAATCAGCTGGGTCATGGAATAACCTGCAACTCGATCACATGGACCGAAATGAACTACCTGTGTTTCACCGAATGGTTTCATGTCAATGAGTTCGCACAGCTGTGCTACAAACTCACGAATCTTTTCCGCATCCCGGATGGTCTCCGGGTTACATTTCTTAAGATCGACTGCGGTCGCCAGACCCCATGCATCGGTCTCTTTGAACTGGCTGATGAACCCTGCATCAGATGTGGATATTACTGCTACTTCTTCCATGTCTCCTCCGAGATAATGTTGTAATGATACATCGTTTAATTGAAGATTTAATGGTTTTGATGA
>CAZBYH010000015.1:15724-17795 GCA_964496155.1 uncultured Methanoculleus sp. | reverse complement strand
CCCTATAAAATGACCGGTGTTTGGGATTCAATACCATGCCGATGTCCTATATTTTGGTTTCCTGATAGATCAGCTGGACTGCGAAAGGAAAGAAGGTCAGTAATATAACAAAATGACAGGGATAAAGAGACAATAAACCAGTGCCTGTCCGACACCGCGAGAACAGATCACATCAACAATGTGAACCCCTGTTTCGCCCATCCTGTTTTCGGGTTGAACCCCGATACATTAATACAACATCATGACACTAACGGGGTGTAAGGCGATATTTTTTTGCTGATAAAACGAGAAGCAAATGAATCGCCATGTGATAAATGCGGCTTTAGGCACTGAATATCAATCGGTTGCGTAAATACGTGTGCTGTCAGGAACACCGGGATACCCCCCACCCCGGGAAAAATAAAACTATCAAAGTTGTGTGACATGAAAGCTGACAAGGACAAATATCCAGGGAAAAACTTCCGCAAGGCCGCTGAAGAGCAACTGGCTCGCAAAAAACCGGAGTTCATCTGCAAAGCCGGGGCAACTGATGAACAAAAACTGATCCAGGAACTACAGACCCATCAGATCGAACTGGGAATGCAGAACAAAGAACTCATCACCGCATGGCAGACAGCAGATGACCTTCGGCAGGATTATCAGACACTCTTTACCATAGCGCCGGTCGGGTACCTGGTGATCGGCCAAAACAGCATGATTATCCGGTGCAACAATCGCGCTGCCGAACTATTTGGCACCACACCGGATCACATGGAGGGAAGACGTCTTGCAGTGTTTCTGGATCAGACCACTCTTGCCACCTTCAACACATTTTATCAGGATTGCTGCAGCAAAGAGACAGGCCGGCCATGTGAATTTTTCTCTCGTTCCGGCCACACATTGCTCTCAGACCCGCGGCATCTGCACTTTTTCGGCCAGAGACTTCAAACAGAAAAGGATTCCCGTCATTGTATTGTGGCCATCAGCGACGAAACTGAACTGCATCAGTATCAGGGTGCCCTCAAGGAAGTAAACCGGAAACTCCACCTCCTCTCCAACATCACTCGGCACGATATTTTGAATCAGGTCATGGTGCTTGCCGGAAGTCTGGAGCTCATCCGGATGAAACGAGAGGAAGGGATGCCTATCGACGTGGATATTGCCCGGTGTGAAACAGCAAAGAAGACAATTCATCGTCTTATTATGCTCACTCGTGAGTATACCGATCTGGGAGTGGAAAAACCTGCATGGCAGTCTGCCTGTGCTACGGTTGAAAAGGTTCTGCAGACAACAGTGATTCCGGTCACCGTGGACCCCTCGTTGAAGTCTATCGAGGTGTATGCTGATATGATGCTGAGCAGTGTATTTTTCAGCCTGTTTCAAAATGCCGAAGAACATGGGGGCACTATTAGTAACATTTCGGTCTCATTTCACCAAAACGGCCGTGAAGGAATTCTTGTGGTAGAGGACGACGGTATCGGCATTCCGGATGATATTAAGGGCCAGATCTTCGAACGGGGCGTCGGGAAAGGCACCGGTCTGGGGCTCTATTTCTGTTCAGAAATTCTGGCGATTACCGGTATCAACATCTGTGAAACAGGAACTGCGGGAGAAGGGGCCCGGTTTGAACTGCATATCCCGGTAGGAGTCTGAAGGCACCGGGAAGAATCGCCCTGATGTGCTAAGTGATATCCATACCGGATGGAACGGCACTGCAAACGCCATCGTTCTCACCGTTTTGTACGAGATGTGCAGCCGGTGATCCTTGGACGGAGGCAAAATACTGCAAACGCCATCGTTCTCACCGTTTTGTACGAGTGGTTCAGAAAGCGGCTCCTCACTCTCTCTCCAGGAGAAAAGGACAGCATAGGTATAATTGGATGCAACAACTCTCTGGTACTATTATGGTGACAAAAAAAGAAGCAGCCCCGAAAAAAAACCGGTCTGAAAAAGAAAAGGAAGCAAACGTACCCCCATCCGTCACCGCACCCGAAAAACAACCCCCTGCAAAAGAAAAGAAAGCAAAATCATCCTCACCCGTCACCGCACCCGAAAAACAACCCCCTGCAAAAGAAAAGAAAGCAAAATCATC
>CAZBYH010000015.1:9822-15464 GCA_964496155.1 uncultured Methanoculleus sp. | reverse complement strand
CCGTCACCGCACCCGAAAAACAACCCCCTGCAAAAGAAAAGAAAGCAAAAGTATCCTCACCCGTCACCGCACCCGAAAATCAACTAATGACCCTCTCCCCAAAACCCGAATATATCGTAGGAATAGGCGGATCCGCGGGAGGTCTGGAAGCACTTGAAACATTTTTCCGTGCAATGCCCGTGGATCAGGGGCTTGCGTTTGTGTTGATTGTTCATCTGGATCCCAACCACAAAAGCATCACCGATGAACTTATTCAGCGGTGCACGACCATGAAGGTACGGGAAGCAGAAGACAACATGCTGGCTGAACCGAATGCTGTGTATATTATCCCACCCGGAAAGAATCTGTCCATTCTTAACGGAACGATTCAGCTGATGAATATTACTGGGTCAGATAGGGTGAGATTGCCCATTGATTACTTCTTCCGCAGTCTCGCAAAAGACCAGAAAGAGAAATCTATTGGCATCATTCTCTCAGGAATGGGGACCGACGGCACGCTGGGGTTGCGGGCCATCCAGGAGGTCGGCGGCATGACGATGGCACAGGATCCAGCCAGTGCCAAATTTGACAGTATGCCCCGGAGTGCAATAAAAAACGGACTGGTAGATTTTAGTCTCTCCCCGGAAAAAATGCCTGAGGCGTTGGTCCGGTATATCAGAAAAAGTCCGGCAAGCATTTCCCAAAAGGCATTGGAACGAACGGAACTGACAAAGCTTCAAAAGATATTTGTGTTGATCCGGGATCATTCCGGAAACGATTTTTCAGAGTATAAGAGTTCCTCTGTTCTCCGCAGGGTGGAAAGAAGGATGAATCTCGGGTCGTTTGAGGATATGGCCGACTATGTTGACTACCTCCAGAATACCCCCACAGAGATAGATCTGCTCTTCAAAGAACTTCTCATTGGAGTAACCAATTTCTTTAGAGACCCGGAAGCTTTTGAACATCTCAAAGAGAGTATCATAGAAAAACTCCAGGAACACCACCAACATCAGACAATCTTTCGGGCCTGGTGCCCGGGATGTGCAACCGGTGAAGAAGCTTTCTCGATTGCAATCCTTATCCGGGAGTGTTTAGAGGAATGTAATCTTCAGGATCAGATTCGCATCCAGATCTATGCCACTGACATTGGGAGTGACGGGATAGAATACGCACGAAAAGGGCGGTATCCAAAAAATATCGCTGCAGACGTCACAGAGGCCCGCCTGAAAAGATGGTTTATTAATGAAGGCGATTCGTATGTCGTACATAAGGATATCAGGGAGTCGGTGATATTTGCGGTTCAAAATCTCATATCTGACCCCCCGTTTACCCGGCTCGATCTGATCTGCTGCAGGAATCTTTTGATCTATTTCACCACCGAACTTCAGAGGAAGGTCTTTCCGCTATTTCACTATGCCCTCCTGCCGTATGGGGTTCTCTTTCTGGGTTCATCTGAATCCCTGAACTGTGAAGAGAAAATGTTTGGACCCCTGCACCCAAGATGGAAAATATTCGAACGCAGCAAAACAACCGTTCGCGCTCCGGGGGCTTCTCCGGTGTTTGGATATACCCCTGCCGCGTACCATACTATGCCGCGGATTGACTCCCCCGGGATTGAAGAGGAAGTTCCGAATCTTATCCGAACCATTCTTCTGGAGCACTATACTCCTCCCTCTGTTCTTGTCACAAAAGAGGGAGCAATTCTTTATTTCAATGGAAAAACGGGAAAATATCTTGAACCCGCTTCTGGCAAACCGAATCTGAATATATTCTCCATGATGCAGGATGAATTTCGCATTGATTTCGGAACGGCATTTAACCAGGCTCTGCAGGAATGGAAGGAAGTGACGGTGCACGGAGCGCATACCGAAAGCGCGAGTCAGGAACGAGATTTCGATCTGATTATTCATCCAATTACGGGTTATAAAGCGCTTGAAAACCTGATCTTGGTTGTATTTAAGGATCTCCCTCCTAAACCGAAACGCCGAAAGGGCAAAAAATCATCGAAAGGAATCGAGAGCCCCCCATCCGAATATGTGGATGAACTCCGAAGACTTAAACATCACCTTGGCGAGGTGTTGGAAGATAAACAGACAAAGGAGGAAGAGCTTAAATCGATAAATGAGGAGTTTCAGTCATCCAATGAAGAGTTGCAGAGCACAATTGAAGAACTTTCGACTTCGAAAGAAGAGATGCAATCCTTAAACGAGGAATTACGGACCGTAAATGCCGAACTGGAGAGCAAAAACAACGAACTGGGCAGGGTCAATGCAGATATCAGAAACCTGCTGAACAGCACCGATATCGCGACGCTCTTCCTGGACAAGAACCTCCAGATAACTCAGTTCACCCCCAGAATACTCCCCCTGTATAATCTGATTGAATCTGATATCGGCCGCCCTCTGGCCGATATCTCCACGTCCCTTGCCTATAATCATGTCATTGAAGATGCAAGACAGGTCTTTGACACCCTCATTGTTCAGGAAAGAAACGTGAAGACCCGAGACGGAATCGGATATTTCATGCGGATTGTGCCATATAAGACACAGGACAATAAAATTGAAGGAGTGGTCATCACGTTTACTAATATTACTGCCCTTGGTGGCGTGGGGGCAGTGGAAAAAACGGTGCGACCAAAGTAACAAAGATGGTGAAAAATAGTTTTCTTTTTCCACACTGATTAGCAGAAAGCCTGTGTTGGTTGTCTGTGGCGGGGGACGGCTCACTCCGGGTCAGGCAGCAGAAAAATTATTCTTTTGGTGGCGGGTGTTTTTGTGATATGCCATCACCTTCTTTTTCATGGGAGACTCGATATGTTCTGCAAGTCCCCTCCGTTTATGTACCATATTCTTTTCTTCAGGATGATTCCTTTTCTGCGTCCTTTGCCCATACAAATCCCCGCTTCATCAACAGAGGGGTGATGATGATTGTGGCAATCACCATCACCGTCACTGCGGAAAAAAGGGCACTCCCGATCACACCTCCTACGAGCGCCACCTTGGCGACGACGAGGGCAATCTCTCCCCGGGGAGTCATCCCGAGACCCACGATGAGGGCCTCTGCTTTGGTGAGGAAGTGGAAGGAGCCGATGAATCCTCCAATGATCTTGCCGCCGATGGCCACCACGATGATGGGGATGACGTAGGGGGAGAGGAAGGTATCCCATGTAAAGCTGAAGAGAAGGCCCACCGATGCAAAGAAGAGTGTCACAAAAAATCCAAACCCGAAGTCCATCAGGCTGTCGAAGAGCATCCGATCTTTTCGGATCTGGTCTCCGAGGATGAGGCCCCCGATGAATGCGCCGATGGAATAGTGCAGTCCTGCCGTGTGTGAGAGCCAGGCGCTTGCAAGGGCAAGGATGATGGCAACCGAATAGACCATCTCGTGTGTTTCGGTCTTTCGTGCCAGGCCGAAGAGCCAGGGGAGCACCCGGGGTGCGATGAGGACGAAGAGCACCAGAAATCCGATGGCGATGAGCATTCCGGAGAGAAAGGAACTCCCTGCAAGGGTGGTGCCCTGCATCGCCACCGCAGAGAGGATGCCTAACAGAAAGATGCCGATGATGTCGTCGATGACGGCAGCACTGACGATGGTGGTCCCGAGGACGGTGTTTAACTGTTTGTAATCGACGAGGATCCGGACCGATACCCCGATGGAGGTGATGGAGAGGGCGATGGCAA
This sequence comes from uncultured Methanoculleus sp., assembly GCA_964496155.1. Taxonomy (GTDB): domain Archaea; phylum Halobacteriota; class Methanomicrobia; order Methanomicrobiales; family Methanomicrobiaceae; genus Methanogenium. The sequence goes on along the minus strand of CAZBYH010000015.1, from coordinate 11,805 downwards.
GGAAAAGTGTCTCTGCCTGGGAGAAGTTCAGCAGGTGTCCCAGCAGTATTCCGCCTGCGAAGGGGACGATGACGCCTGCGACGGCCGTTGATACAGCGACCTTCCGCCGATCAAGAAACGATTTCAGGTTCATCTCCGCACCGCTGACAAAGAGGAGTGCGATGATACCGATATTGGCAAAGACTTCGATTGTTTCGTTCGTCGTCACCCATCCGAGAAGGGAAGGACCGAGGAGAACGCCTGCGGCAATCTCACCAATGAGCGCCGGATAGCCCATCCGCTCCACCAGTTCGCCAAAGAGCTTTGCAAAGATAAGGAGAAGGAGCAGCTGCAGGATTATGTCCATTCAATGGACTATCCGTGGTATGGGATAAAAAAGTGCGTGGTGTGAGTGCATGTGAAATGGTATGGATACCGTATGGGCGTTCCCCATCTTCGGAGCCATCTTCGGAGATTCGTCATTTTTCAGGCACCGGGCTCAGCAGGAAGTATCCGCCCGAATGGTGAACGATATCTGATTTTCCCCGTAACCCCAATCCACATCACAGCCTGCCCGGTGCAGTATGGTTATCAGTCAGGGGTGGCAGATCTGGCACATTGCAGCACCGCACACTGTTCTGCCTGCCCGAACACTTTCAGGATTGTCATCACATCGGCCGGGTCTGCAGGAAGAGACGCTGGCGGGCAGCCGGAGATGTCGTGGAACGCCACGACGTCCTCAGGAAGTATTCCTCCCTGTTCATAAATCCGGGTAACCAGTGCCTCGAAATGATTCCGGTTCTCGATACATGCGGTTTCGGCAATCTCTTTGAGTGTCTCCCCTTCAGGACCAATCTGGTTGGTCGGAGGATGATGCAGCAATAAAAGGTTGTCAGCTCTGCTGCCGAATTTATGTTTCACCCCGATGAAACGAGGAATAATCTTTCCCATGACTGGAAAAAAGGTATGGAAAGCATAGAAATTCGAACAGCTGTTCTTCTTACGCCACCTTCCGGAGTATGCCTCTTATTTTGTGAAGAATCGCTTTCTGTGGACCTTTTTTTCCTGAACGGCATGTTCCATGAGACGTGCGATCCAGGCCGTTTCATCGAACGCCTCAAGGAGATATTTTACCATGAGCGTCAGCGGAACTCCCAGAAACATTCCCGATACACCGAGCACTGCGGTCCATATAAAAAGAGAGACGATGACTGTCAGCGGGGAGAGATTCAGCGTATCTCCTGCCATCTGGGGGAAGATAATGCTCTCGGCAACGAAGTTAATGATGGTCACGCCGATGATGACGATTGCGACACCGGGTATGCCGTGTTCCAGCCAGACAATGGCTATTGGTGGGATAGTTGCGAGGGCGAGGCCGATATAGGGAATAAAACTCATCAGGAAGACGAGCATTCCCCACAGGAGGGCCGATTTTATACCGAGTACCCACAGGAGTCCCGCTGTAGCTGCACCGGTGATCAGGTTGACTTTGACCCGGACGATGACATAGGCAATAAGGGTCTGGCTAAACCCGATGATCTGTGAACCCACTTTCGGGGTGCTCTTTGTCTGACTGTCAGGCATCTTCTCCCATCTCAATAGCTCGAACAGCATGAAGATGGCGATGATGATGACGAAGAGCAGATCAATGAAAAACTGTATCAAACCGGATAGTGTTGTGGTAATGGCAGGGATAAAAGTTGTGATGATATTGATGATACCATCCTTGTCCGGGGGGCTGACTACAATTCCCCATCCGGCAGTGAGTGCTACAAGGGACTCCATCTGCTCGCTGATTTGTGCTTCATAGGCAGGGAGCGCCTCCTCGAGGGCAGGGAGTGATAGGCTGAGGATACCGATGATAAGAAGAACGATGAGCACAATCCCTCCGATAAGAATGAATACTGCACCGACGGAGGGGATGCCCCGCCCCTCCAGCATGCGTATGAACGGGACTGATATGATGGCGAGGAAAAAGGAAAAGAACAGCACATTGAGAATGGA
>CAZBYH010000015.1:6952-9722 GCA_964496155.1 uncultured Methanoculleus sp. | reverse complement strand
GGGGGATGATGGTCCAAACGGAGCGTTGGGATGGGTTTGCTGTTTGGTTGGACTTTTATAAAATAGTGTGGGTGCGGTCTTTCTGCAGAAAATGACAAATGTTTTGAAAGAACAGGGGCGTGCACCGTCATCGTTTTTTCGCACCAGATGGCTGCAGGGGATATCCGCTATGTCTGTGACAACCTGATACGGGGGTCAAAAAATCACCTGCGTGCCCTCGTGAGAGATCTCGGACAGCGGGTGAATCATATGTGTCGGTGATTCTGACACAGGCTTAATACGAAGAGATTATCCCGGCATCTGTTCGTCCGGGTATGCTTGTCTGGTCTGTGGACATTAAACGGGTTTAGGGCGATTCACGCTGTCTGTTTATGAATTCAGGCGATTATGGCTGCTCAATTCCCCTCATTGGGTTATTAACATAGGGCAAGGTGATGCTCAGTTCAGTGGGATAATTCATCTCAAACAGATCATTTAAATGTAAAATCGAGTATTTTCGCCTTTTATCTTCTGCAATCCAACAAATGGCCATATCATTATATATGATACCAATCTATCCTCCCCCGATGGCATTAAAAGGGGAAGTCATTGAAAAAATTGCGGCACTGTTGACCGTTGCATTCGGTCTGGTTGCTGCCCTTGCATGGAACGGCGCAATTCTGGCCGTCTTTAAAGAAGTATTTGGAGAAGCTGAGAACATTCTTGCGATGCTGGTATATGCGGTCATTGTGACTGTTATCGCAGTGGTTGTGACGATCTGGATTGGGAGACTATCAGAAAAGGCCAAGGGTGAAGAACCTGCCTGAGCCACCGGTTCCACCGGGATTATCTCTCTCTCTCTTTCGCTCTCATTATTTCTCGCGATTATCCCGGAATGCATGGCGGGGTAACTGAGAGGTTTCTTTGTTGTAGGGAAATCGCCTCTGAAAAATGGTATTTTGGGGCAAAGGGTGGGTGATGTGAATGTCTGACGATGGGACGGATGCACAGACAGGCAGGTGCCGCTGATCACTCGCCCGCCCCAAACTCCTGCACCCGGCCGACCTGGCCGTCAGTGAGCCGCACTTTGATGCCGTGCGGGTGGGATGATGAGTTTGTGAGGATATCCTTTACGATTCCTTCTGTCAGTTTTCCGGTTCTCTGGTCATTTTTCAGGACAATCCTGACTGCATCTCCCGGGGAGATATTTCGTCTCTGCCTGCCGTTGCGTTTATTTTCCATTTTCCTCTCTCTCTTTCTCCAGTAGCTATCTACAATCAGTGCCTCCTTTATTTGCGGTACCAGGAGAAAAGAGTTCAGGCATAGAAAGATGCGGCGGGTAGCCGGTTCTATCGAACAGCGGTTTGCATAATGCAGCCTGTCTGGAAGGGGGTGATCGGTCTGGGATTCTGCTTAGGTGTATTGATATATATAGTCAAATTTATTATGTATATAAATAGTGTTTCCTTGTTTGTTTGTATGCCGGGCAAAGGTTTAATATCTGTGTTGGTAGATACTATGTGTTGACTTCTCTGCCTGTCCGGGGGGGATGGCAGAGGGGTCAGTTTATTTGTTCTGATTTTCCGAATCCAGTTTTTATCACAAATAAATGATTTATTCCAGCTAATTCCGCTTATTTTTTATTTTGTTGTCGGGAACGGGTATCCGGCCCGTGTCATCGCGACTGCCGGGGAATGATTCTTCCGGATTCCTGTCTGAAATATCGGTGATTGTAGGAAATACGGTGTTTTACTGCATATGTGATTATTTTTTCCGGATGGATTCTGGTGCTGCAGGAGATCAAAGTATTAATACTACTCTCTCCTTAGGACTGGTGATGAAATATGAGAGCTATCAGAGTTCTCTGACCGATGCAAAGATACTCATTGTAGAGGATGAGGTCATAATCGCAATGGCTCTCGAAGATTCTCTTCATGACTTCGGGTATCTGGTTGCCGGCCGGGCAACAACGGGACAACGGGCAGTCGAGCTTGCCATGGAGACACAGCCGGATCTGGCGCTCATAGATATCCGTTTAAACGGTGATATGGATGGGGTTGAAGCCGCAGAGAAGATCTTTGGACGCCTGAAGATTCCGGTGATATTTCTCACTGCCTACTCAGATGAGGAGACGCTATCGCGGGCGATAAAAACGAGTCCCTACGGTTACCTGATAAAGCCTATCCGACCGCGGGATCTCTATACCACCATTGAAACATCTCTCTATAAGCACCGGGCCGTTGTGGCAGAAGAGGCCCGCGTTGCCTGTCTCTCTGCGGTCACCACAAAACTTGAAAATCCGGTGGAACAGGTCAAAGCCAGTCTGGAAGGTCTTGTGGGAAGCATACAGAAAGGTGAAGTTGACCTGGATGATGTGGACGTCATCCTGCAGGCACAGGTGGGTGAACTCAATCGGGTCAGAACAGATCTTCGCGAACTCAACGATACGATATTCCGGGTCTGAGGTCTCTCCCTGGGATGCCGGTAGCATTAGCTATTTTGAATAATCGCAGGGAATGGTATAAAGAGATACCATGACCAACAGAATTGACATGGCAGTGAATACGGCTGGGGTGTATGAGCCTGCACATCCGTTTAATCTGGATGCCACCCTTTCCTGTGGTCAGCTCTTTCGGTGGAGAAAGCAGAAGGACACCTGGCAGGGGGTAGCGGATGGCAGGGTCATCACCATCCGGCAGGAAGGGAACCAACTCTATTTCACCGGCTGCTCTGAGGCATTTCTTATATCGTATCTTCACCTCGACAGTGACCATGATGCCATTGTATCCGG
>CAZBYH010000015.1:0-6852 GCA_964496155.1 uncultured Methanoculleus sp. | reverse complement strand
CGGATGATCATGCACCGTCTCTATGGCATAGGTAACCCGGATGTCTCTCTTACCCCGGCAGAGTACGAGCGTATCCGTCGGTTCGCTCAGGAACATTTTGGGCCGTATGCCGGGTATGCACAGGAATTTTTCTTTGCTGCCCGAAAATCCTATACGGATGGAAAATTCTAACGCAAAACTTCTGGAAACGCCGTGATGAGCTGCAAAAAAAAGTATTTAGGTGCCTGCATTCCAGGAATGCAGGTATGTCTTCTGTTCTTCTGAGAGTGTATCGATGGCAACCCCGAGGGATGTCAGCTTGAGGTGTGCAACGGTTGCATCAATCTCGTAGGGCACCTCATAGACGCCGCCCTTGAGGCTGGCGCCGTTTTTATACATATACTCCGTGCAGAGTGCCTGCAAGGCAAAGGAGAGGTCCATCACTTCTACCGGGTGGCCCATGCCCTTTGTGGTGGCGAGGTTCACCAGCCGTCCTTCGGCAAGCACACTGATGCGCTTTCCGTTCACCATGTAGGTGTCGATGCTGTCCCGTTTCTCTATTCCTTCAGCATGTTCTTCCAGCCACGGGATCTCAATCTCCACATTGAAGTGGCCGGCGTTTGCAAGAATTGCACCGTCCCGCATCAGGGGGAAGTGAACGCCCGTGATGACAGAGGTGTTGCCGGTCGTTGTGACAAAGATATCACCGATGGCTGCTGCCTGTTTCATCGTCATCACATGGTAACCGTCCATATGTGCTTCAAGGGCACGGCGGGGGTCTATTTCGGTGACGATCACCTTGGCACCGAGACCATGTGCCATCCGTGCGAGGCCCCGTCCGCAGTAGCCGTATCCTGCCACCACAAACCACTTGCCGCCGATGAGGGTGTTTGTGGTGATCATGATGGAGGAGAGGGCACTTTCTCCGGTGCCGTGGATATTGTCAAAGGAGCGTTTCATCGGGGTGTCGTTCACCGCGATGACCGGAAATTCAAGGGCTCCTTCATCAGCCATTGCCCGAAGACGCTGGATACCGGTGGTGGTCTCCTCGCACCCGCCGATGATCGTATCGAGCAGATCCCGCCGCAGGGTGTGTATCCGGTGGATAAGATCCATCCCGTCATCAATGGTGATATTCGGGGATGCGTCCAGCACCTTGTCCATCGCCGCATAATATTCGTCTACACCACACCCGCGTTTTGCATAGCAGTGCACGCCGGGCACCCGTCCAAGTGCCCGTGCCACATCGTCCTGAGTGGAGAGCGGGTTGCATCCGGTGATATGCACCTCGGCCCCGCCGGCGGCCATCGTCTCGACAAGCACTGCGGTCTTTGCCTCCACATGGAGGGCCATGCCGACAACGGCTCCGGCAAGTGGCTGTTCTTTCTCGAATCGTTTGCGGATCTCCGCGAGGACTGGCATGTACTGCCTTGCCCATCCCATCTTGAGTTCTCCTGAGTCCATAGTCATCTTCACAATCCAGTTACTACCGTTGGTTATCGCGGTTTAAGGGACTTTTTATTCTTTTGATATACCCGGGGTGGTGTCCGCCTGGTGCCTCATCTGCTGTGGGGGATGGACGCGGTGGGTCAGTCGCATGCGCAGGGATTCCTCTTCTGCCTATCCTGGAGGTGCCCCGGCGTCCGCATGATACAAATTTTCATAAACCCTCCGTACCCACGTTGTACTACAATGGCACTCACCAAACGTATCATTCCCTGTCTGGATCTAAAGGACGGAAGAGTTGTGAAAGGGGTAAATTTCCTGGGTCTGCGGGATGCAGGCGACCCGGTAGAATTCGCAGCCAAGTACAATGAACAGGGTGCCGATGAGGTAGTCTTTCTGGATATCAGCCCATCAGAGGAATCCCGCGGCATGATCATCGATGTAATCAAGCGTGCGGCAGGTAAGCTCACTGTGCCGCTCACGGTCGGTGGCGGTATCCGGTCGATTTCCGACATCCGGGAGATTCTCGGGGCCGGTGCTGACAAGGTCAGTATCAATACCAGTGCGGTGCAGCACCCAGAACTGATATCTGAGGCGGCAACGATATTCGGGTCGGAGTGTATCATTGCCGCAATGGATGTGCGCAAAAATCCTCTGATGCGCGAGGGTGCTACCCCCATCACCATGCCGGACGGAACGGTTGTCTGGTATGAAATAGTCATCTCAGGCGGCAACCACCCAACAGGCATCGACGCGGTGGAATGGGCACAGGAGGTTGAACGCCGTGGTGCAGGTGAGATTCTTTTGACGTCCATAGAAACGGACGGGGTAAAACAGGGGTTCGATGTAGCGGTGACGGCGGCCGTGGCCGATGCCGTCAGTATTCCGGTGATCGCAAGCGGCGGTGTCGGAACGCTTGAACACTTCTATGACGGATTTGTGGTGGGTCATGCCGACGCCTGCCTTGCTGCAAGTGTCTTTCACTTTGGTGAAATGTCCGTAAAAGAGGTAAAAGAGTATCTCAGAGGCCGGGGCGTTTCTGTACGCATCTGAGATCAAATTCCATTGCACAAACGGATGTATCCAGTTCAAAGGCCCGGATGACATCCGGAGTTAATTCTCCGAAAATCCCCCTTTTTTTGCCGTCTACAATGATATCCGCCCGGCGTCCGGGGATGAATGCGGGGTCTTCTGACTCTCTGACCTCGTATGCAATGTGCATCTCCCGCATCAGGGCATCTGCACTGGCATAAATTTCTGAGAAGTCTGCAACTGAGTGGATACTCACCGCGGCAACCTTCTGGAAGGTCTCTTTTTCCTCTACACAGTCGCCGATGGCAAAGAGGCGCTGTGGCAGTTCACGGTGATGGTTAATCTGGAGTGTCTCAACGAGCATCGGGAGAATATCGGTGCGCATGATGGTCTGTTCCTCTGATATCGGGCGTTGCAGTCTCAGCACTCCGGGATTTGGGTCTCGCTGCATTGCGGTGTAGAGCACCCGCTCGTTTGTGAGCGTAAAGGGCATCATCTCCAAAAATCCGAGTCCTGCGAGGATCTCGCGCACCCCGTCCAAAAGCACCATCACCGGATGGGGTTTTCCTATGGTGAATGACTCCGGCAGAGCGGCGTCAAAGTTCTCGAAACCGTAGGAAATCCCCACATCCTCAAAGATGTCCCAGTCGTGCATGATGTCGGCCCGGTAGCAGGGCACGGTGACCCGCACTTCCTTTTCTCCTTCCGGTTCGGCACCAAACCGCATAGCCCGGAGATGGGCACACATTTCCTCTGCAGTGAGAGTGATGCCTAAGAGGCGGCAGCATTCGTCGACACTGACGGTGCGAACCGAGGGTGTAAGGGAGGGCATCGGTGCACCCTCCACTTCAACACTCTCGATGGTGGCACCGGCATCTGCAAGGGCAGTGCAGATATTGTTGACCGCAGTCATCACGGCCTTTTCATTGGTTCCTGTGCAGTCCAGCAGGATATTTTTCGTTGCCGTGGTCACCTTTGTGCGTTCGCCGTTGATTATTGGCGGGAAGGAGAGGACATTGTCTTCTGCGTCTGTGATCAGGGGGAAACGGTCATAGTTCCGGACGAGGTGGGCATAGTCCACTCCTTTCGGGTGACGGTCAAGGATCTCCTCCATCGTCATCTCTTCATCAAAGTCGAGGGGGACGAAGGCGCGGTCACGCGGGGCTGCATGATAGTAAAACGGCTGGGTGACGGTGTCGAGGTCATGCACACCGATTGCTACCTTGCCACGGCCTCTGCCGATTGCCCAGTGTAAGGCTTCCTGCAGGCCCATAAGGCTCTCGATTGCCTCTTCATTGAGCGAGACATTGCGGATAACCGCAGACCCAAGGAACGGCCGAATCTCTGCAAGGCCGGGGTCAATGCGGAATGTGATGCCCGAAGGGGTTACCGGATATTCATTGATGCCTTCTTTGAGCCCCAGAAATCCCTGCATCGCCCGTGCGACACCTTCGGTGGAGAAGAGATCCGGCCGGTCCGGGAAGAACTCGACATCGATATGATCCTCTTCAATCCGTTCGATATCGGCACCGATCATTGGCATGCGGTTGATGATGGTCTCACGGCCTGTGCCCGTCAGTTTCTCCAGATACTCATACGGCAGTCTGATGATTGGCATTAATCTCTCCCCTCCTTCATTATGGGTGTGTCACGTATCCATTCCACGTCACTGCGATAGAGCTGACGCAGGTCACGTAGACCCATCTTCAGCATCGCAACACGGGAGACGCCGAGTCCCCATGCAAGAACTGGATATTTAACGCCCCATGGGTCAGTGACCTCTTCACGGAAGATGCCTGCTCCGCCGAGTTCAACCCAGCCGAGACCATCCACATAGACCTCAGGTTCAACTGAGGGTTCAGTGTATGGGAAATATGCCGGGCGGAAACGGACATTCTCAAATCCCATCCGTCCGTAGAACTCTTTTAAAAATCCCATGAGGTGACGGAAGGAAACCCCGTCGTCCATCACGATGCCTTCAAGCTGCTCGAATTCGGGAGTATGAGTGGGATCAATTGCTTCACGCCGGTAGACTCTCCCGATGCAGAAAGCCTTCACCGGATCCGCGGGATGGTCCTTCAGATACTGGATGGAAAGGCCCGTGGTATGCGTCCGCAGCACATTGGTCTGTGCCTTGGCGGGGTCCCAGGTACCACCCCATCCGGCAGACGAGGTAGCGCCGCCGAATTCATGTGCGTCACGGACAGCTTCCCAGTTTTCTGGCAGCGTTGTGGTGCCGTCCAAAAAGAAGGTGTCCTGCATCTCACGTGCGGGGTGGTCCTGTGGCTGGAAGAGTGCGTCAAAATTCCAGAACGAACTCTGCACCACGCCCCCGTACATCTCGGTAAATCCCATCTCTAAGAGCACGCTGCGCATCTCATTGATGAGACGCTGGTAGGGGTGAATCTTGCCGGGGATGATACGTTTTGGCAGTTTGTCTACACTGTAACGCCGGAGGCTCAGGCTCTTCCAGTCATCAGAGAGTATCTGGTCACGGGTGAGGGTGCCGGTCTCCTCTCTCAAATCAAGGCCTGCTTTAACCAGGGCTTTTCCGGCTTCGGTGATGGAAACCGTATGAGTGATGGACTCTGTTTCTTCTGCAAGGCCGCGTTTGACGAGTTCAAGGACGCCTTCCCTGTTTGCGGCGGGGTCACGAAGAGCGATTTCATCTGCACCTTCCAATGCATCGCCGGTCTTTATGACCTGTCCCTTCTCGATAATGACCCATCCCTTCTTCTTCATCCAACCGATGGCAATTCGGGCGAGCGGGTTTGCCTGCATATCTTTCATGCTGATTTCATGCGGGAATGAAGCGTAGACCTGCCTTTCAGGCAGGCCGGAGGTGGCATATTGCTGTCCTTCTACGGTGAGGGAGTAGCTGACTGTTGCGGTTCGGTCAAGAGTGGCAATGCCCTTCTCTGCGCAGAGGTGGGCAAACTGGATCACCGCTTCTGCGGTTGTGTTCAGTTCGCCGGCAATTACCTCTGGTGTGGCCTCTTTTACGGTATTTAAGACCACCATCAGGCGCTTTTCATTGTATGTCAGTTCCGCCATTATCTCTCATCCACCTTGTGTGCGACTTCATCCATCCGCTCATTGAAATCTGCGAGGAATTCTTTGACCCGTTCGTAGGTTGCCTTCTTGCAGGTACCGCACATCAGCTCCCCCGCCTTGCAGGCCCGGCAAATCTCCGTGAGTTCGTCGTCATCCTCCAGCATGTGGAAGAGGTTGAGGAGATACACCGAGCATTTCTCCGGTTCACCGCCGAGCCGTTTCTGTTCCTCAAGGGTCATCCGGCCGCCGGTGATGGCCCCCATCACCTTCTTTTTAACCGCTTTTTCCGTGTCGCAGAAACCGATAAAACTCTCCGGGACACTGGACGACATCTTGCCGCCCTGCAGGCCCTGCATGAAGTAGTGATATGTGGCCGACGGAGTGTAGAATCCATATCCTCCGAATTCGATCTCAATAGCCCGAACCACGGCATCCACGTCAGCGAGGCTGCACCCGGTGATGTCCACGTGCATCTCGTATTTCTTTGAACCCGGGAATGCGGCACAAACAGCGGCGAGCGCTCCGTCCGGTGCGTTTTTGGAACGGACACTTACATAGCCCTCCCGCATCTCGACCGTGAAGAAGCGTAGTTTGTAGGCGATATCACGGGTGAGGCGAATATGGGGATCCTGATCAATCCCTACCGGGACGATGGTCGGTGCAGGGCCGGCGTCAATCTGAGGGAAGAGGATGTCTGCAACCTGCGTTGCGACACTCATAGCATGTGCAAGGGCGGTCTCCTGCCCAAACCCGTATATTGCCTGCATATCGGAGAAGTTCATCTTGATGGCCGCTTCAAAGGCGAGGTCTTTGAGGCGGTTATTGGTGCTCTGGTAGTAGGTCTTTCCTTCATACCCCAGAGCATAGAGGCAGGTGAGGTATTCCCTGCCGTATTCATTGCATTTGTCCCATGAGATATTGCGCACGGCATGTGCCTCACGGTCAGCGACTGCCACATATCCGTTTCCTCCCTGCTGCACATGCCAGACCACCTCCTTCATCACCATCAGGTGACCGAGGTGGGGATGCCCGGACGGCATAAACCCGGTCAGCACATGGAAGGGGGTGCCCTTGTTCATGGCATCCACGATAGGGCGATAATCACGGTGCCCGATCACGATGCCCCGGCGCAGAAACGCAGGGGGATTCTTTATTTCTGAGAGCAATGGCTCAATGGGTTCAATTCCAAACTCGGTGAAGAGTTTATCCGTGTCGATGGACTGGTTTGCAGACCATGGGTTGATCTTTGACTGCATAGAAACAGGTCACTCACAATTTGATTCGTGCAAATTCAATGAATTCAATACCATTTTGTTCGGCACATGCAAAAAGCATCTTCTT
>CAZBYH010000014.1:0-18922 GCA_964496155.1 uncultured Methanoculleus sp. | reverse complement strand
GTGCCACCGCCGCCCGCGGGCCACGGGTATTGATGAATTTACCTGCAAGCGGCATGGTGAGGGCAAAGCATGCAAGAAAGACCGAGAACGGGAGGAGCACCTCTGATGCAGTCACCTCACGCCCAAGGAGGGCAGTGTAATGCACCGCAAGCGGCCCAACAAAGACACTCCATGAGTAGATGCTGCCCAGACAGAGATTGATGAGAAACCCGACACCGACCAGTGCCCACCGCCCCCGTGTTGCATCCATGCCGGCTATTTGTATCGCAGGACCATCCGCTTCGCTCATTGGTTTGCCATTCATAGTATTTTCACCTCAGATAAAGGAGGAGGGATTATTCCTCCAGTGTCGAGATATCTCCCGGGTCTATCCCAAGTTCCTGTGCCTTCAGCACCCGGCGCATGATCTTGCCGCTACGGGTCTTGGGAAGTGAATTCACGAATTCAATGTCAGACGGCATCGCTATCGGGCCAATGCTCATTCGCACATGGTAGATGAGATCCGACTTCAGCTTGTCTGTCGGTTTGTTGCCGTCCACGAGGATAACAAAGGCCTTCACCTTCTGGCCTTTCAACGCATCGGGGAGACCAATGACAGCGGCTTCTGCCACCGCCTTATGGGAGACAAGCGCACTCTCCACCTCTGCTGTGCCCAGATTATGACCGGAGACGATGATGACGTCATCTGACCTCCCCAGGATCATAATGTAGCCATCTGCGTCTTTGACCGCAAGGTCACCTGCCGTGTAGTAACCATTTATCGTTTCCCAGTAAGCCCGGTAGCGTGCGTCGTCGTTTTTGACTGCCCGCATCTGTGAGGGCCACGGTTCTTTGATCACCAAAAGACCACCGGTGCCCGGTTCGACCGGATTGCCCTTTGCATCGACCACATCCACGACTACACCAGGGATGGCCCGGCCGGCAAATCCCGGTTTCATCGGTTCACCAACCGTTGTTGTGATCATATGCATCCCGGTTTCCGTCTGCCACCAGGTGTCGAGGATCGGACAACGTCCTTTGCCGATGACCTGGTAGTACCACTCAAACGCCTCCGGGTTGAGGGGTTCGCCCACGGAACCCATGATCCGCAGGGAGTCGAGATTGTATTTGTTCGGCCATTCCTCGCCGACACGCATAAACATCCGTATGGCCGTTGGGGCGGTGTAGAAGATGGTCACTCCAAAGTCCTCGATGATCTGCCAGTAGATGCCAGGATCAGGATAATCCGGCACTGTCTCGGTGATGAGGACCGTCGCACCCACAGAGAGCGGCCCGTAGACGATGTAGCTGTGGCCGGTGATCCACCCGGGATCTGCTGTGCACCAGTGGACATCGTTCTCCTTCATGTCAAAGACATACTTTGTCGTGTAGTAGGCGCCGACCATGTAGCCTCCACAGGTGTGGACGATACCCTTTGGCTGGCCGGTCGTCCCGCTTGTGTAGAGGATAAAGAGAGGATCTTCTGCGTCCATCACCGTCGCTTCACAGGTGGCATCCCCGCTTTCGAGCACATCGTAGTAGTCAACCTCCATCTCGAGGAAGAGTTCAGGGCCGGGATCTCCACGCCGGAGAACAATGATCTTCTCCACGGTGGGGGCATTAACCACCGCTTCTTCCGCGATGGTCTTTAATGAAACCTGTTTGCCGCGGCGGTATCCTATGTCTGAGGTGATCACAAGTTTTGCCCCGGAATCACGGATACGGGTATTCAGTGCCGATGCCCCAAACCCACCATAGACAATATTGTGGATGGCGCCGATGCGTGCACAGGCAAGGAGGGCGATGATGTGCTCAGGCACAAGCGGCATATAAAGACAGACCGTGTCTCCCTTCGTGATACCCATCTTTTTCAGGCCGCTTGCAAACCGCATCACCTGTCGGTGCAGCTGGCGATATGTGAGCACCCGCTCCTGCTCTTCTTTTTCACCCCGCCAGATGAGGGCCACTTTGTTTCGCCGCTCACCGATTGCATGCCGGTCAAGGCAGTTGTGGGTGATATTGAGCTGTGCATCTGTGAACCACTCCGCGTATGGAGGATTCCACTTTTTTACCGAGTCCCATCTCCTGAACCATTCGAGTTCATCTGCGATCCCCTCCCAGAACCCATCCGGGTTATTAAGGAAGCGCTGATACTCTGCGTTATAGTCGCCGATCCACGAATGTTCACGGACCGACGGGTCAGGAAGGTACACCGTCTCTTCGAGTTTCACATCAAATGAACCTGACATCTCGTTTCACCTACATGATTAATCATGTATAATTTTGTCTGCGCTGACCCCTTCCTCCAAGGTATGAATACCAAAAAGAAGACAGACGCCTGCCAATGCAGTGCATTGCCACACAACCATTGCCGCAAATACATATAAATATTTTTTAGGCACAACGTACATGCACTGCACAAGAAACAAAGAGAGATACTCGGAGAGGGAAAAATGTCAACAGAATGGAAAGAAAAAGAACAGATTCGACAATTGATCATGAAATCACCGACCGGAATGACAATCACCGAGATCTCTGACGCCCTCTGCATGCACCGCAACAGCACGGCAAAGTACCTGGACATGCTGGTTGTTACCGGAGAAACAGACCGGAAACGGATGGGACCGGCAAAGGTGTATTTTCCTGCACGGCGGATGCCCGCATGTGCCCTTTCCCTCATTGCGCCGTCCACCCGCCTCTGCCTGACAGCCCGCCTGGAGGTGACAGAGGCCACGCCGGATGCGGTAAACCTCTTCCACATCCCAGAGGGTGCCCGATTCACACCCAGTATCAATATGCCCTCCCCTCTCTTCCGGGATGAAGCCTTTCTCACCAAATGCCGGGACGCAGTGGCAGGAAAACCAGGAGAATACCGTGCTACTATCACCCGAAACCGGCAGCAGACCGACTGGGAAATCCACCTCATCCCCATTGTATTTGCAAGCGGCGCCCCGGGATGCGCCGCCACCTTCGCTGACATTACCGAAAGCATTACCGCAGACGAGCAGGATACCTGGAAAGAACGCTACACTGCACTCAGCGAAGACCTCACCGAATGGATCGTCCACATATCCCCTTCAATGACGATTGACTTTGCAAACACTGCATTTTGCCGCCATGCAGGACGCACCGCCGACCGCATCGAAGGTATCCGGTTTCTGCCGGCATTCCAACCGGATGAACGAAGTCACCTTGACTCCCTCATTGCCACCCTTCAGCCCGGAGGCAGCCCGGTCACCGCAGACATCCGTGCCATCCGCCGGGACGGATCGCCCGGTTGGGAGACATGGACCATCCGAGCACTCGGGGAAAACGGCGGCCGGATTACCAGCTACCACGCCACCGGCCGCGACATCACGGCACGCAAACATTGTGAGGAGCAGATTCTCCAGTATCATCAAAACCATGAGGAAAATGTCCAGAAGAGGACAGCAGAGATGCAGCAGGCAAACCAGGCCCTGATGGCAGTTCTTACGGAGAAAGAAGAACTGGAGCGTGAACTGTTGTTCACCCGGCAGGCCTTTGATCAGGCCTCAGACTCCATCCTCCTCTTCAGCCGTGACGGCAGCATCTGCCAGATAAACCGAACCGCAGAAGAGCTCCTCGGTTACCGCAGAGAAGAACTCGCAGACTGCACCGTCTTTGACGTGAACCCCTCCCTCACCCGTGAGGCATGGAACAATATGTGGAGCGAACCGGAACCCGGCAGAAAAGAGCGGATTAGATCTGTTCATCGCAGGCGTGACGGTACCCTCTTTGACGTCGACCTGTCACGGACCTTTGTGAAGGCGGAGAATGAAATCTATTTCTGTTCCATTGCACGGGAAATCGAAAGAGACTGAAAGAACAGGATGGAAACGGTTGAATTGCCCCCTTCACCAGTCCGCCCTGCACCAAAACGGCCCGTCCTAAAAGGGAATCGCCTTTCAAATGAGTATTTATACGGGCATGCAGAGAGAAAGCGCAACACCAAACTCATCTGCCCGCTGGGATCCGATGAGAAAAGACGTCCCGTCTGTCAGAGATATGCGGACACCGTGGTTCCCGGAGACGGTATATGCACTACCTCCCTTACCCCGCCGGATACCCCAGCCACCATACTCCCGCAGTGGCTGGTATGACACCGCCTCAACGGCGGCAATCCTGTAGCAGTCCACATCCCGGAACTGCAGGTGCAACGGATAGACGCGATAAGACAGACAGCCGTTCCCGACTCTCACCTCAAGCCGGAGGATGAGAAAAAATACCGGCATGCCGATGCCAGACGCCGCAAGGAGCACCCACATGAGCCAGTCCGGACCGGGATTAGTCCCGAAAGGAATGCCTGCGATAATCTGGAGATAAAACCCATACCAGACGAGCAACGCGGCAGCCCAGACCACCATCACGAGCATGTTGGTGCGAAACCACTGCACTTCTAAAAAAATATCCCCATCACGCATACCATCTACCACCATTCGCCTTGGCTGAACCAACAATGTACCCCCACGCTATATAGAGTAGATTTTACGCCAAACACAGGTAACAACCAAAAAGAAGCGAAATAAACGCATAAAAAACTAAGAGGCCGGGGCCGAGATTTGAACCCGAGTCCAAGGAGCCACAGTCCCAGAGGATAACCACTACCCTACCCCGGCATAATGCCTCACTAAGATGCCTTTTTTATTTCGACACCAGCAGTAATTAATCTACCGTATCTGTTATGCCACACCCCCGGGGAAAACATCATTCATGCCCAGGCATTTACATGGGGCGGCATGCCACGTCAGCTAACCCGGAAAGGAGAAAACCAAAACCAAAGTATAGCACCCTCAGGCCCCCGGACGTCCCGGCGCAGTCTGTGATGCCCCCCAGACACACATCCGAGGTGTGCTTGTGCTAAAGGGAGGGATGGAAACCCCAGATAAGGGGCACTTCACTCATCGCGGAGTCACCTGCACGAACACCATTAATAAGTCAGGTGAACTATTTATATAAAAACGCCACAAACCGGTCCATACTCAGAAGAGCGGCGGGCGGAAATTGAGAATTTTTTTAAATACCAATACGAGAGGCGGAGGGCGCGGGATATGGCAAAAAAGAAGAAAACAGGGTCAGAGGCCCCATCATCTATTCGTACACCAGTGGTCTGTGTACTTGGGCATGTAGACCACGGAAAGACATCACTGCTGGATCGCATCAGAGGTTCATCAGTGGTTGATCGTGAGGCAGGCGCTATCACTCAGCATATAGGGGCAACCATTGTGCCTCTGGACGCAATCCGTAAGATGAGCGGTACCAGCGATGCAGTGAAATTTGACGTCCCCGGACTGTTGTTTATCGACACACCGGGACACCATGCCTTCACCACACTGCGATCGCGTGGCGGGGCACTGGCAGACATGGCTATCCTCGTAGTGGACATCAACGACGGGTTCCAGCCACAGACCAAAGAGGCACTCCAGATCCTCAGGAACTACAAGACACCCTTTGTGATCGCCGCCACAAAGATCGACAGGATACATGGCTGGCGGGTGGATGAAAATGCACCCTTCATGAAGACCTATTCGGCCCAGAACGAACGGGTACAGGGGATGATTGAGACAAAGACCTATGAACTGGTCGGCGAACTCTCGGAGATGGGATTCAACTGCGACCGCTTTGACCGGGTGCGGGATTTTGCCCGCAATATCGCAATCGTACCGGTGTCAGGCATCACCGGCGAAGGCCTCCCCGACCTTTTAATGGTGATGGTCGGCCTCGCACAGCGCTACCTGACAGAGAACCTCGCCCTCTCCACCACCGGGCCGGGGTACGGCACGGTTCTGGAGGTGAAAGAGGAGCGCGGCCTTGGAACCACTCTTGACGTCATCCTTATTGACGGGCAGTTAAACGTAGGTGACGAGATCATCGTCGGAGGAGAACGGGGCGTTATCGAGACCAAGGTTCGATCGCTGTTAATACCCCGGCCCATGCAGGAGATCCTTACTGAGGATCGGTTTGAACGGGTGAAGCAGGTAACTGCCGCATCCGGTATCAAGGTATCTGCTCAGAAACTGGAAGGCGCCATCGCGGGCTCACCGATCCGCGTGGTGAAGGGCAACCGCGATGAAATCATCGATGATATCATCCACGAGATGGAGGACATTAAGGTGACTCTCTCTGAGGAGGGGGTCTTCATCAAGGCCGACACCATCGGTGCCCTCGAAGCGCTCTCCAAAGAGCTTGAAGAGCACGAGATCCCTATCATGCGCGCAGATGTCGGCCCGATATCCCGTCACGACATCGTGGAGGTTTCGACCATCAGAGACCCCCTCTACTCCGTCATCCTCGCGTTCAACACCCCCGTCCTCCCCGATGCCATTGACGCCCTCGCGGATCAGGCGATGGGCCATGTGCACCTCTTTGAATCAGATGTCATCTACCACCTCATCGATGATTACATGGACTGGGAAAAGGAGACACGCCGCCTCATCCACAAGGAGAGTTTCGAGAAACTCATCCTGCCGGCAAAGATCACCCTCCTTCCCGACTGTGTCTTCCGGCAATCCAATCCGGCAGTGGTAGGAGTCCGCGTTATAGCCGGAAAATTGCAGGCAGGCGTAAACCTTGTCCTCCCGTCGGGGAAGAGAATAGGACGGATTAAACAGATGAGGATGGGGCAGGAGACAGTCAACGAAGCAAATCAGGGTGCTGAGGTGGCAATCTCTATTGAAGGCCCGACAATCGGCCGCCAGATCGATGTGGGAGATGATCTCTATGTCGAGATACCCGAACATCATGTCAAAGTCCTTGAGGGAGAGATGACAAAACACCTCACCGGCGACATGATCGATATTCTTGAAGAGTATACGCGAATTCGGCGAAAGGAACGGCCGTTCTGGGGTAAGTAACACACCACGGAGAACAGTCGGCCACACTCCATAATTTTTAATAACTTCTAAACAAACATAATAGACACTTTCAGAAAGGAGCACAAAATATGGCAAACTTCAAAGTAGTTCTCTCAGACCCAAAAGAGGGTCTTTCGTACAAGGTTGAGGCAACCGCCGGCATGGCAGGTGCACTCATTGGCAAGAACGTTGGCGACATCATCCCAGGCGATACACTCGGATTTGCAGGATACCAGATCGCAATTACCGGAGCAACCGACAAGACCGGCATCCCCGCACGCCGCGACCTCCCCGGGCTTACCCGGAGAAGACTTCTCCTCGCAAACGGTGTTGGCTTCCGTCCAACCTACCCGGGTCAGCGCAGAAGAATGAGCATCCGTGGCGCAGAGATTAACGGTGACTTCGTCCAGATCAATGCAAAGGTCATTGAATACGGCGAAAAGAGCCTGAAAGACTACTTTGCACCTGCTGCTGAAGAGCAGGCAAAGTAATCCGGAACAATTAAAAATACTTTTTTGCTGATTTTTACTCAGCAGCCCGGACCGCTGAGTGATTCACGCAGTTTTTCAACAAGATCCTCAAATGGCACCCCATACTTCCGGGCGAGGATCACCACACCTGCCTCGGGGAGAAGACGTCCGTCAAACCCGTCATTGATGAGGGCATGAATCTCTGCTGCCACCTTCTGCTGCGAGGTTCCCCGTGCTTCAGCGATACGAATCATCAACGTCTCACAATATTTCTCACCCTGCTCAAAGATATCCTCAGAAGGACGGAACCCAAGCGGGATATCAACCTCTGCCGGATTAAAGGAAGGCACCAGCACCCCCCCCTCCTCACGCAGAAGACCCGCACGAAGGGCAATGGTAATCAGTGTGCCGGCCTGGTCACGACTCATCCAGCGCCGATCGATTGCGAGGAAATAAATGAATTCAGGGCGGCGCAGCCGATCCCGGTGCATGTGGCGAAATGGCGCTGCAACAGCCGTCCGCAAGGCCATTTAGAGTGCACCTACAAGCAGGCTCTTCAGGTCCAGCGCATCCAGACCAGCAATCGTACTGGTCTTTACCACAGTACATTCACAAGCCATCCCTGTCTCCTCGAGACGAAGAAGAAAGAGATTCCGGGAACGGGGAATCCGCTTTTCTGACATGAGCGTCGTCTCTTTAAGTTCAATCTGAAAATCAACCGCCTCCGTAATCGTACCCAGCAGGTCGGGAATGCGGTCTACCGGCACAAAAGTGATCTTCTTCTCTGCCACCGCTGCACTAAAATCAATCCGTACCATCTCCCCCCCGGGAGTCCGCCCAGTCTCATGCGAACTATGCAGGCCACACACAGTGGACACCACGTCAAGGAACGGGCGCTGTATGGTAAAAACCAGATCGCTTCTCATCGGGAAACGATGGTATATTCTGCGCATTACACCAATCGTTAGATGATATGCATAATAAATGCATACGCTCTCATCCGGACAAACGTTAAGGGGAAAAAGAATTGTTAGATGAGTACAGCGTTGATAACGCCGTCCTGACCCGGTCTGCTTACAATACGTGCCTGACCAATCTCTGTTTTGATGATAGCACCCTTCGTGAGAATTTTTCTTCGCACAAAGTTCGGGTCTGCAGTATTCTTTTCAACGGCTTCAATTGTCACCCGACGGTTTTCACCATTCTGTGGATTGGCGACATTTGCATACTGTGCACGCATAACCCGAACCTTCTGGTTTGCTCCCATAGTGCGGATAATTTTTCTGCGGTCTTCACCAATATACGAATCGGCAGGTGCACTGCCTATCTCGCTTCTCCTCTTACTCCGTGCATACCGGACTCTGCCACCGGTTTCTTTCCGAACTGATCTGCCATGCCACTGCATTTAAACACCTGAAATATATGAAATGTATTCAGAAGGGGAAACGCCCTTCCCTGAAGTCTATAAATATTGCCCCTGTATCTATATAATTCCACTGATCATCTGAGGATCTCATCAAGAAGAGCCTCCATCCCATCTCCCGTCTTCATATTGGTGCGGAATACGGGCATTTCCGGATTATACCGGCGGATATCAGACTCCAAACGATTCACGTCGCATCCGACATATTCTGCGAGATCTACCTTGTTGATGGCCGCTATCGTGCTTTCACGAAACATCATCGGGTGCTTGTTTGCGACATCGTCACCCTCTGTGGTAGAGACTACCACGATGCGTTTTTCTGCACCGAGGAGAAAGTCCGTCGGGCAGACCATGTTCCCGACATTTTCAATGAAAAGGATATCAATCTCATCTAAGGGGAGATTATCAATGGCATGGTGCACGAGGTGAGCATCCAGATGGCATTCCTTACCGGTATTTGCATTCACTGCCGGAGCACCGGTTGCAACGATTCTCTGGAAGTCGTCGTCCCCATAGACGTCGCCCGCGATTGCCCCCGCATTCAGCCCCCGTTTTTTCAGCCGCGGCACCATCTGTTCCACAAGAGCAGTCTTCCCGGAACCGATGGCACCGAGAAGATCAAAAGCACGAATACCCGCCTCAGCAAGTATTTCGTGATTCTTCGCAGCCAGGCGATTGTTTGCGTCAAAGATGTCCTGTTCGATACTGACGTCAATGTGATGCATACGTACATGTATGACAAAGTATCGTTTATACCTTCACAATGACATATTTCATATATGAATCCTGAGCGGACACTCTATCCATGTTACTTTGACCGTGACCTTACCCGCAATCAGGGCCGCCGGGTACCCAGGGGGATGGCACAGGAGGCACCCCAAATCAAGGCAATCCACAAGGCCGCAAAGAGGGCCGGCCTATCGGCACGGATTGATGAAGGGGCCGCCCACCCGGCACACGGGTCAAAAATGAAGGGAAGAGTCATCGTCGAATGGAAGGGAAGCAAGGAAGAACTGATGAAAAAAATCGCACAGAAAATCTAACACGGGAAAAATCACTATGTATGACCTCCATACCCACACAATCTTCTCTGATGGCCAACTCCTTCCGGCCGAGCTTATCCGCCGGGCCTCAGTGTTGGGATACCAGACGATTGGCATCACCGACCATGCAGACCGCTCAAACATCACCTCGCTTGTCCGCGCTCTCGAACCGATGCGCGAGACAGCACGGACATACGGAGTCCGCCTCCTTGTCGGTGTCGAAATAACCCATGTGCCTCCCGGGGAAATAGCCTTCCTTGCGCGCGAAGCACGGGATAACGGGGCCGACATCGTCATCGTCCACGGGGAGACAACAATGGAGCCTGTCGCACCGGGGACGAATGCTGCGGCCTGTGCCTGCCCGGACGTTAATGTACTGGCCCATCCTGGATTCATATCATCCGCAGATGCCCGCTTAGCTCGTGAAAATCAGGTGGCACTTGAGATCACTGCGAGAGGCGG
Organism: uncultured Methanoculleus sp.; assembly: GCA_964496155.1. GTDB lineage: Archaea > Halobacteriota > Methanomicrobia > Methanomicrobiales > Methanomicrobiaceae > Methanogenium. Next base: position 8,673 of record CAZBYH010000014.1, on the reverse strand, counting down.
ACATAACCGGACGAATGGTCACGTGGTCTGCGTGGCACGAGAAGAGCAATGCCTGATTGCAGTCAATTCAGATACCCATGCCCCGTCTGACCTGATGGGTATGGCAGAACGGATGCAGGTTGCACGAGGCGCGGGCCTCACTGAAGTAGAAAGTGTCTCAATCCTCTCTGGGAAGAACCTACCTTTCCTTTAAAGACAGCGCACATACGGAATTCCTGCCCGTGTGCAGGAGTATCTGTATTAACCGTAAATGGCATATACCGGACATTTGCGTGCAATAAGACGTGCGTCACCAACCCATAAACATATACAATATATAAGAATTAGGCCAACGGTTAAATACTCCCAAATTCCACATATAATAGTTACTAACCTCAAAGGGTGCCAGATTTTTAGAAGGTTTTATTAAATGAAAGTTGTTGGTCAAATAAAGAACATCTGTGGCAAAAATTGTGCGGTCATGACCATTGACGCAGGACAAATGCCACGCCTCCACAGTGAGGTCGTTGATCGGCAAAACAAACCTGTCGGAAAACTGGTAGAAGTGTTTGGGAATATTAAAGCACCATATGCCCTTGTTGTCTGTAAAGGCCAGTGCAAATGCAGCGTGGGTGAGCAACTGTATACCAAATAAGGGAGAACAATCATGCAAGAAATTGAAAAATTAAAACAACTCCAGTCCCAGAGGGAAACTCTCAGGAAAAGGACCTCAGAGACACAGGAGGCAGTCAAATCACGGACAGAAGAAACGACAAAGACTGTCTGTCCAGAGTGCGGCAGCCGCCAGCTCGTTCAGGATAACGAACGTGCCGAACTGGTATGCCAGAACTGTGGTCTGGTTCTCGATGACGAAGTCATTGACCGCGGCCCAGAATGGCGCGCATTCGACCATGACCAGCGGATGAAACGGTCCCGTGTTGGTGCACCAATGACCTTTACCATTCACGATAAGGGTCTCTCCACGATGATTGACTGGCGGAACCGTGACTCATACGGCCGTGCGATCTCATCAAAGAACCGTGCACAGCTTTACCGTCTGCGAAAGTGGCAGCGCCGTATCCGTGTCTCAAACGCAACGGAGAGAAACCTTGCGTTTGCACTCTCTGAGCTGGACCGGATGGCATCTGCTCTGGGTCTGCCGCGTAACGTCCGTGAGACCGCAGCAGTCGTCTACCGTGACGCAGTCGAAAAGAACCTCATCCGCGGCCGTTCCATTGAAGGAGTGGCAGCTGCTGCCCTCTACGCAGCATGCCGCCAGTGCAATGTCCCGCGTACCCTTGATGAGATTGCAGAGGTGTCCCGTGTCTCCCGTAAGGAGATCGGCAGGACCTACCGGTTCATTTCACGTGAACTCGGATTAAAACTGCTCCCAACCTCACCGATTGACTATGTCCCACGGTTCTGCTCCGGCCTGAATCTGAAAGGAGAGGTTCAGTCACGTGCGGTTGAAATTCTCCGGCAGGCAGGCGAGCGTGAACTCACCAGCGGACGGGGCCCGACCGGTGTCGCCGCAGCAGCGATCTACATATCCTCCATTCTGGGCGGCGAACGCCGCACCCAACGTGAGGTGGCAGAGGTGGCAGGGGTCACTGAGGTGACCATCAGGAACCGTTACAAGGAACTTGCAGAAAAGCTCGATATCGAGATCATTCTGTAAGATTGATATTCCCCCCCACCAATATTATTTTGCGATATGCGTTAACGGGCTTGTAGATCAGGGGTAGATCGCTACGTTCGCAACGTAGAGGCCGCGGGTTCAAATCCCGCCAGGTCCATTCATTTTTATCACACCATTGAAGAAGAGAAATGCATTTTTTGTCCCCTGGGCTTATTCTGAACGCAGGCCAGCAATAGCGGCAATACAAAGACAAGAGAACTTTAGACCCCAGACTCAGGGTAAGGCTTATATTATTTTGAGGCAGCCAGCGACAAAACCGGGCGCATTTTTGGCACATACGTGTGAATTCCAAAAATACGCATTTAATGTCCAGTGCTATAAGAATTGTTTATAATTACACTAATCGGGGGCACACAATTTCCATTTTATGAAAAAAATACGAGTAGTCTCCGTGTGAGAACGAATCCCCCTAAGCGTTGGGGGGATTTGGGTTTCCGGAACATATACCGAGTTAAGAAAACGACCCCTTTACTCTATCGGTTCATAATTTGGTTGAAAAAATGAGATTGATTTGGATAGTGGCCTATTTCTACCTCTCATATCCCCATCAGATTTTCCGGGTCAGGAGTGAATAATGCAAGGATAAGGACCACCGCAGCTACAATTGCGCCTCCAAAGAACGCAATGTCAAAGGCAGAAGACATTACCTCTCCCAGCAGTTGAGGCTGGTTGACAAGCACCCCTTCGGTCAGTCCTTCCAGATCGCTGATGGTGATCAGTGAATGGATGAATACGAGTTCGAAGACAACGATGCCCAATGTGCCTCCCGCATTCCGCTCGGTATTGGCAAGACTGGAGACCATACCCTGCTTCTCACGGGGGGCAAGGCTCATGATCTCGCTCGTGTTTGCCGAATAGTAGAAACCTATCCCAAATCCCAGCAGGGCAAGGGCAAGGATGATAACCAAAGCTGAGGTCTCCACACCGAAGGTGGCGAGCAGAAGAAATGCCAGGATATAGACGGCCGATGCCACGACACAAATTTTGCGGGGACCATATCGGTGATAAAGTGAGCCGGACAGCAACCCGCCAACCATCAGAGTGACCGAAGGTACCGTCAGGTAAAGTCCGGCGGTCATGGTCGACATCCCCTGTACATATTCAAAGAAAAAGGGCAGCAAAAATTCTGAGCCGGTATAGGCCAGTGTCACCAGCAGAGTACCGATGTTTGCAAAAAGGAACGCTCGTCCCCGATAGAGACTCAGGTCAAGCAGGGGGTCAGGTGCCCGGCCTTCCTGACGAATGAAGAGAATAATCCCTCCCAGAGAAAGGACGAAGGCTGCAATAATCGGAACCGAGGTGAACCCGTAAGAGGAACCAAAGTTCAGTCCAAAGATAAGAGAAGCAAGCGCGAGGGAGAGGTAGATGGCGCCCAGCTTGTCAAATGATCCGGTCTTCTCACGGGCAGGCATGGAAGGGATAACGACTGCACCGAGGATACATGCGAGAATACCCACCGGGACATTGATTAAAAATATCCAGTGCCAGGAAAGCATTTCGGTGAGTATACCACCAAAGAAGGGCCCGGCGGCAACACCTAAAGAGGCCACGGTCACAACAAACCCAAACGCCTTTGCCCGTGACTTGGGTGGCATGAACGCCGATACCATGGCCATACTGATAGCACCGAGCATCGCCCCACCCACGGCCTGAATGGCACGGGAAACGACCAGCATAATAAACGACGGGGAAAGGGCACAGAAGAGAGACCCTACGACAAAAACCAGGAACCCGACGAGAAAGATGCGGCGAAACCCAATTCGGTCTGAAAGCTTCCCGAAGATCATGAGCGAGCTCGTGAGGACAAGGAGGTAGATTGTCACGACCCAGGAGACAAGCCCTGTTGAGACATCAAAGGCGACGGATAATGTTGGCAGAGCAATATTCACGATGCAACTATCGAGTGAACTCATAAACGATGCGATAGCTATGGCAAAGAGCAGTAGTTTTGGATTTTTTACTTTTTCGGAGATATTCATTGGTGGATCCTGAATTTTTATTGGAAAATTGTTCCTAAGCCATTTGAGAGTTACTTATTAAGGTGTTTTGGGTTCTGCCTTACTCCCAGTAATGCGCATACCCAGCTTTCTCCAATGTTTTCCCATCCATAAACACTCCTTCTCTCCCCGACACATGGACAATGCATGTCGCATCAACCCGCCAACCGGGAACACTTCCGATGGACAGGTGAACAAAAGCTCAAAATCGTCACCGCTGAAGAGGGCATACCAGGTTGCATCCTCATCCGGCATCCCCTCCAGCCGGAGTATGGCCACCTTTGTCACATCCATCCACACCCCGGATGCTTCGGCAAGGTCATGCAGGGATATCACGAGTCCGTCATAGATATCCATCATGCCAGTCACCCCGGCACGCTCAAGGGCCTGCCCCTCAAATACATCCGGGACCGAGACATGGTGAGCATACCTTAGTACTCCGCATATCCGTCCAGCTCTGCTCCCTAAACCATAGAAAAATACCGGAACGGTACGCTCAACCCGAATATCACGTCGATCAATACTACATTCATATAAGATGACGAGGGCAGCGGCACACTCCCCAGGCAACTCCCGCCATCGCGAGGACGATCGCCATGATGGAGAGCCCATGTACCATATTGGAACAAAAGGGAGCCCGCACCACCCAGGAAAGGCCGCCCATCACATGAGTTATCGAGACAACAGCCAAAACGGACACAATAAATGGATAGACACAGGTGCCGCATAGTGTCCGCAACGCCAGGTAAGAGAGGAGGTAATAGGACACAGTAATGACCACCACCACAAGCGGTACGAGACCATACACCGCAGCTGTCCGTACAATGGGCGAAAACTCATACCTGAGAATTTCGTTCAGACCATCCGAAAATACAAACGTCAGGGTATAATCAGCAATCACTGAGAGCGCCGGACAAATGGCAAGGACCCAGACATTATTATATATATAGTTTATTCCAGACCAGACTCCAGACATCTTCTACCCCCACCTGATGATGCAGCATTATTGACTTCTACAGACCTTTGAACAGCATTACATGCATATTTGATCTGCAGATCTTCACCGCATATACTCCCAACATCATATTTAAACTATCGTACGAAAAAAGCGCACATGTATCACAAAAATAGCATATTTATCTGATTATGTAAACATATTTGAAAAAATACCCCTCATTCCCGTCATCTCCACAACCAAAAAGAATGGACCGTGCCGGGCCCTGACACTTATTTCAGTCCCAGTAATGCGCATACCCCGCTTTCTCCAGCGGTTTGCCGTTTAAAAACGCCCCTCTCCCTTCTGCAACACGGCCGATACATGTCGCATCCACCCCGGCAACCGGGAACACATCCTTTGGGCAGGTGAACAAAAGGCCAAAGTCACCACCGCCGAAGAGGGCATACCGGGTTGCATCCTCATCCGGCACCCCCTCTGGTCGGGGAATGGCCGCCCCAGCCACATCCAGCCGCACCCCGGATGCCTCAGCAAGGTCATGCAGGGATATCGCGAGTCCGTCGGATACGTCCATCATGGCAGTCGCCCCGGCACGCCCGAGGGCCTGTCCCTCAAATACACCCGGCCGGGGAGTCACCAGTGCCTGCCAGTGGGACGAATACCCGTCCAGCCCGGCCTGCGCCTGCCCGGGAGTCCCGGTGACTGCGACAATGTCACCGGGCTGGGCACCCCGTCGCCGCACCAGACAACCGCGGGAGACCCGGCCAAGGCCGGTTGAGACCAGCGTACACTCCGCGTGGGCGTCGAGATCACCACCCATGAGACGGCAGCCGTAGGCACGACAGCATCCGTCAGCACCGCGAATGATCGCCTCCACGCGGTCTGCACGGTCCACCCCGGTTGCCAGAAGCAGGGCCACAGGGGTCGCCCCCATCGCAGCAACATCAGAGAGCGTGACCGCCGCTGCCATCCAGCCGCATTCATAATCCGTCATCCCCTTCGGGAAATCGGTCGTCTCGTGGAGCATATCGGTCGACATCACCAGATAATTCTCCCCATCGTCAATGACCGCACAGTCGTCATCCGTCGCATCTGTCCCGATGATGCCGCGGATCATCTGCACCAGTGCCCGGTCATCCATCGCGCTTCACCTCACGTTCCCGTTGTGCCCGGTAATCCTTGAATATTGATTCAATCATCTCTGACTTCTTCCCCTGTTCATAGAAAACAATCTCTTTTTGCCATGCTTCCTCTGCCGCCGCAACGCGGGCGGCATCGACACTTCCAACCGGACCGCGGATGTCAAGGACCATCCCTTTGGCGTCAAGGAACACAATCCCACGTTCCAGACAGGCGTCTTTGAGGCGGTCATCGAAGCCACCGATAAGCGCCCGGATCTGAAATTCAGCGAGGGTATCAAGCACCGTCGTCCCCCATCCGGCGGTCGTCTTCACCGCGATGATGTCGCCCTCTGCAATTCCGAAATTGTTCTCAATCCTACGGATTGCATCACGGGATAGGGATTCGGCCGCTTTCACCAGCAGACGGTCGTCGCCTGCCTGACTGGTTGACAGACGACGGAGTCGGTCCACCTGCTTTTTCAGCTGTTTTGTTTGCCGCTCCTCTCGCCGGAGCTTCTTTTTCTGGTTCGCGATAATCGCATCGAGTTTTGTGATCTCAGTCCCCTTGCGGAGAGCCTGACTCTCCTTTGTCCGTTCACGGTCCAAAAGCGCCTTCAGGCGGGCAATCTCCTGATCCTTTGCCTTTCCTTCCACCTGCAGGTCAGCGACATGCCCCCGCAGAGATTTCACCATCCCGTCGAGCTGGAGCAGGCGATCATCACGCGGGCCGGGGGCAGGAACACTCTCTTCCTCCCCCTCCCCTCCCGGTGCCGTGGCAGGCACGCCCTTCCCAAGGATCTGCTCGAGAGAGAGCCCCCTGATTACACCTGCCCGGACGTCATCCATGTCATGTCCCGGTGGCAGCCGTTTAGCGACATTGCGAAACTTCGGCTGATAGGCACGGAAAGCGTCCATCGCTGCTGAAAGGGAGTCTCGTTCGTGGTCATTCCCGTACGGGATATCGCCGCAGAGAATCTTTTTTTCCTCCACAGTCCGGTCTGTCTTCGGCGTATACCCGACCGCCGAAAAGGCTCGGCGGATGCGCTCGACCGAGGCGGGCATCGGGTGCACATCGGTGGCAACCACCAGCGGCCGCCCGGCGGTGTAGAGTGCTTCAATCACATCCGGCATCGCCATCGTCCGGGAACTCTTTACGAGCACCGGTTCGCCGTCCAGCGTGACCGCAGCGATGCCCACCGTCGTTCCCGGGTCGATGCCTACAAAGAGATATCGCTGTCCGTCGCCCCGCATCCGGTAGCGGATGCGGTCGAGACGGCGTCCCGCCACCTGCACCTGCACATCTGCCGAACGAACCGTGCTTATTCGTACATCCTCCCGCGGAGAGGCCACCGTAAAATGCACCCGACTAAGGCCCCCGAACGCCTTCATCTTTTCTTTGGTATATGAGAGCCCGTGCTCCTGCAGCGTTGCCTCTACATCGCGGGATCTCTGGCGTACCGCCCCATGCACCTTGCGTGCATAGCGGTTCTGACTCCACCCCCCTTTCCCCAGCGACCGACCCCGCGAAACAGTGACATCGGTCGTATTCTCAAAGGCTACCACCTCTGCACCGCCACCAAGTTCTGCGACCACTGCAGATGCACGGGCCTCTGCATACGGGTCAAAGCGATTGAACTTTATATTGTAACGGGCGGCAACCCGCGGGAGGGACTGCTGTTTCTCCCCACCAGTGGACTGCACCAGCATCGTCTGCGGGGGCAGGGACTGCAGAAACGAAAAAAGGGCCCGCTGATCACGGGCAATCTCCTGCACCGAGTCAACGGCGAGAATATCAGGTTTTTCACGCGCGATGCGGCGGAGCAGGCGAAATACCGTGATCTCGCTAATCTCTAATTCCTGGCCATCCTCACGGATTACCAGAGCAAATCGGGGTCTCTCGCCCCGGGATCGTACTGAACCATGGATGATATCAATGCCAAAAATCTTCACCCGACCACCTGCGCAAGTGTCTCCTCCACCGGCGCATCGACCCGGTACTTCCGGGAGAAGTAGGTACAGATATTGGTGATGTCGCGTAGCAGGATCTCTTCTGCCGCCGGATGCGTGGGGTCAGTCCACTGCGGCCAGTCAATCAGCCAGACATCCTTTCCGTCCACCATGACATTAAACTCCGAGAGATCCCCGTGAATATAGCCGAGGTGATAGGCTTTGGCGACGTTTTCCACCACCTCTGCAAATACATCCTCCGGATTCTCCAGCGTCGCCTGCACGATGGGCACCCCGTGGACAAACGTCATCACGACGAGATTGCGGTTGATGTCTACCGGCACCGGCACCGATACCTCTGCGTGCAGGGCCATGAGAGCTTCATACTCCTGCTGGGCAGAAAAGGTGGAGGCAAATATCCAGGGGAAGTGTTTGTACTGCGGCATATAAGTCCGGGACCGGCGGACCGTCTGGAAAGACTGTTGCCCAATCCGGTGAAACTTCAGGGCAACGACCCCCATCCCCATCCCCTCATAGACTGCGGCCTCTTTCCCAACGCCGATGAGAGACCCAAGTGAAGTCACCGATCCTTTTCGCGCCGCACCCTGCAGGGCGAGGGCGTCAAACCCGGTAAAAACCATCTGATATCCCTTATAGGGCACAGCACTGCTCTTCACCATATTCCACTGCATCAGATGTCCGAGGCGATAAGCCAGTTCAGACTCAGAGAGTTTCGTCTGACGGCGAAGCACATCCTCCGGCACCCACCGGTAGTGTTTCATCAGTCGTTCCAGGGCGAGCAGGATCTTGATCTCGAACCGGTGAAGGTCACGCACGTCTTCAGCAGAGATGGACATAATTGTAGTATCAATTTAACATGAGAGATGATATATCTTTGATTGACACCCCTATGAACTGTTCAAAATGCCGCCGGGAGGCGATCATATACCAGCGGTACTCAGGAATGCACCTCTG